>NZ_DATCTU010000082.1 GCF_036567765.1 Pseudobacteroides sp. | reverse complement strand
GTCAACAAAGCTTATAATACAGAAGCCAATGATATTTTATTAAGTGCACTGGCCTTAACAATAAATAAATGGACAGAATACAAGGACATTTTAATAAACTTGGAAGGGCATGGCAGAGAGGCTGTTTATAAAGATATAAATATAAATAGGACTGTAGGTTGGTTTACAACAGAATATCCGGTTGTTTTAGAAGTTAGGGATAAAGAGGACATTTCCTCAATAATAAAGGATACAAAGGAAAACTTAAGACATATACCTAACAAAGGTTTATCCTATGGCATACTTAAATATATTGGTGAAAATAAGTTAAAGGACAAGATAACTCCTCAGATTTGTTTTAACTATTTGGGACAATTCGATGAAGAATTTACAGGTGGTATTTTTGAAATTTCTAAATTAAGTACAGGCAATAATGTAAGCTTAAAGTCTGAAAATCTATTTGCTTTGGATATTGAAGGCGGTATAGAAAGACAAAGCCTAAAAATTGTATTCACGTATAATGAAAACTATTTGGATGGTCATGTAGTGGAAATGCTTGCCAATGATTATAAGCATAATTTAATAAATATTATAAATCATTGTAAAGATAAAAAAGTTACAGAAAATACTGCTTCAGATTTTGAAAGCAATTTAAAAACTTTTAACGACAGGTTGATAATAAAACCTTTATCAGAGAATGAAAAGAATGCATTTAATGGAAATTATCCTTTGTCAAGAGCTGAAAAGAGACTTTTAATTGTTAATGAAATAAGCCAGAAAGATTTAACTTATAATACACCTTTTGTATTAGATGTTGATGGAGAGTTGGATATAACAAAATTAGAGCATTCCTTTAAGAAGATAATAGAAAAAAATGAAATTATGAGGACTACCTTTGCATTTACAGATGGTGTTCCGGTACAAAGGGTTCATGAGGAAATAGATTTTAAAATAAACATAATTGAATCAAAAACGGATGATGAAAAGGAAGTAATTAAGAGTCTTATTTCTTCATATGACCTAAAACAATTACCATTATTTAGAGTCTTCCTAATTAACATGATGAACGGTAAACAAATGATAATGATAGATATGCATCACATAATATCAGATGGCGTATCAATAGAAATAATGGTAGAGGAATTAGTTAAAATATATAACGGTATACCAACAAAAGATTTGGAGATACAGTACAAAGACTTTAGTGTATGGCAGGAAAAATATTTGAGCTCAGATAGTATTAAAGATATGGAGAACTATTGGATTAATAAATTGGGAAATTTCACTTATGTAGAATTCCCAAATAAAAATTCAGGTGAATATAATTCTCTTGAAGGTGCCAGAGTAGAATTCTATTTTGACAAAGAAGAGAAATCGAAAATCAAGAAATACTCTGTACAACAATCTATTACAAAGTTCAGTTTCTTTGCATCGATATTGAATATTATTCTTAAAAAGGAATTGAATGTTGAGGATATTACAATAGGTGTACCGGTATCAGGCAGAAATTCTGAGCAGTTGCAAGATATTATAGGGATGTTTACCAATGTTATACTTTTAAGGACTTTTGTTGATGGGGAAATGAACTTTAAGGAATATATTAAATCAGCCAACAATTCACTTATGGATGCATTAGCTAATCAGGATTATCCTTACGAAGAACTGCATGAAAAGATTTCTGAAAAGTATAAATTAAATAAACAAGCACTTTATTCGATTATGATAAATTTTCTACCCTATGAAAGTGATGAATTAGACGAAATAAGGTTAGGAAATGCAATATTAAAATACTCAGAAAGTCAAATATATATACCTAAATCGGATATAGTTTTCTACATATACGAAAACAAGGATAATTTTAGAGTTGAAATAATATACAACAAACAACAATTTAATGATGAAATCATTGAAAGACTTACAAAATACTATAAAGAGATAACTAATTCAGTTATTAATAACCATGAGATTCTTATTAAAGATATAGAATATAAAATACAAAGTGAAAATGCTGAATTAATAGAGGATTTTGACTTTGATAATGATGATTTCTTTAATGACTAACTTAAAATAAATGAACGGGAAAAGTTTTTACATTTAAAGCTTGTACATTATAAGAGAGAAAACTTTTCCTTTTGAAGTATTATATGTTATAAACTAAGAGGTGGCAAAATGGAATTATCAACTATAGATAAGAAAATTAAAAATTTTTCAGAAATCAATCCTGATAAAATCGCAATAAAATGCGGGAAACGCAGCATAAGTTACAGGAGTCTGGAACAAAACTCCAACACAATTGCCAGGTTTTTAATGGATCATTGTGCGGAAAGTGATAATGTTTATGTAATATTGGATAAAAGTATAGAACTTATCAATGTTCTGCTTGGGATAATAAAAGGCGGCAAGGTTTTTATACCAATGGATCATACAACTTCAAGCAATAGAACAATTTCTATGCTGCAAGAGATAAAAGCTCAATGGGTTATTACAAGTCATGATCTTTTGGGTAAGGTTTCTTCGCTGATTAGTAAAGCTATGATTGATGTGAATATCTTAATAATTGATTCAGGGGATGCCAATAATTCTATCGACAAGGTTTTTTATATCTCAGATTATTCAGAAGATACCAATAAAAAATATGAATTTTGCCAAAATAAAAATTGCTACATATATTTTACTTCAGGTTCAACCGGAAAGCCTAAAGCAGTTTTGGGAAGGCATAAGAGTTTGACTCAGTTTATAGAATGGGAAATTAATGAATTCTCAATAGATGATACTTCTGTGGTAAGTCAATTGACTCCAATGACTTTTGATCCATTTTTAAGAGATGTTTTTGTACCTTTATTATCTGGAGGTACTTTATGTATACCAGATGAAAAAGAAATAATTCTTGAGCCTAAAAGATTACTATCATGGATTAGAGAAAATAATATTACAATTATTCATATTGTGCCATCTTTATTTAAAAGATTGTCTCAGGCGGTTGAAACAATTGAAGATTTGGGTGATTTGAAATATATTTTTTTAGCAGGGGAGCTTTTGAGAGGAAACGATATAAAAAGGATTCTGGATATAGCCAAGGAAAATATTCAATTAGTAAATCTCTATGGCCCAACAGAAACAACTCTTGCTAAGTTTTTTTATAGGATAAAATATCAAGACGGTGAAAAATCCATTATACCTGTTGGAAAACCTATAAGCTCTTGCCAATGTTATATACTGGATAAGGACCTTAAAGAATGTGCTGATAATGTGGTTGGTGAAATATATATTAGAACTCCCTATATATCATCAGGTTATTGTAATGATAAAGAACTAACTAAACGTTCTTTTTTCAGAAATTTTTTCACTAATAATCCCAATGATATTATTTATAAAACAGGTGATCATGGCCGGCGTTTATCTGATAAAAATATTGAAGTGATTGGTAGAGTGGATAATCAAATAAAAATAAGAGGAATGAGAATCGAAATTGGAGAGATAGAAAACGTAATATTAAAGATAGATGGAATAAAGGAAGTTAAAGTTGTAGCAGATGAAGATGAAGAAGGTAACAAATTTTTATCAGCTTATTTATTAGTGGGAGATAATTTTATCTCTAATAAAATACGGAATAATTTGAAAGAATTATTGCCAGATTACATGATACCGTCCAATTTTATAAGTGTAAATAATATGCCATTGAATAATAATGGGAAAATAGATATAAAAAGATTGAGAGAAATTGGTGGAAATGTGATTTCGGAAGAAGATTATGCACCGCCGACTAATGACATCGAAAGAACCTTTGCAGCTATTTGGGAAAAAGTTTTAAAATTGAATAAGGTGGGAATAAACGATGATTTCTTTCATATAGGAGGACATTCATTAAAAGCTATATCCATAGTAACTGAAGCTAAAAAGGAAGGTATTGATATTAATATAAGAGATATATTTGAATACACAACAATAAAAAATATATCTAAACAAATATTAAATAGTAAAAATAAAACATATATTATAAATACCAAGGATGAGATAATAGATAGATTCAGACAAAAAGGATTAAACATACATTATAAAACCATTGAATCATATAATTTGATATTAGTTTCTGGTGATGGAAAAAACAATATTAATCTTATAGAAGAGATGATAGATGACACGATTAATCCCAAAATAAGACCTCATTATATTAAGAGCATTGGGGAAGAAGTTCATATTAATGAAATTGAAGATGCAAAATTAATTGATGAAATATTTAATGAAAAGTCTATAGAAGAGCTGTTAGAAACATATAAATACAAGTTGGAAAATGCAATAGAGTTCTATAGAAAGGAATTGCTTTCTAAAAAAGTAATTAGAGAATATCCGTTATCAGGGGCACAAAAGATAAGGCTTGAAAACAATGAAACCATAACTGTTGTTATAAAATTGGAGGAAAAGTATAGTGAGGAATTCATAAAAAACGGCTTGTTAAAAGTAATTAACGAGCAAAGTTTATTGAGAAGTACATATTCATTAGATAATGAAGAATATTTGTGGAAGGAATATGGAGATATTAGTGAGATTGATATTCCGATATTCGATTTATCAGATGTAAGCTTTTATAAAGCAGAAGATGTATATAGCACCATTATGAAAAATATTGAAGAATTAGCCAGTACAGAACTGATCAAAGTGATTCTTGTAAAAAAGAATCTTGTGGAGCAAGAACTTGTTTTGATTTTTAATCATATTATTTTTGACGGGTATAGTAGACAAGTCTTAAAATCAAGATTTAAAGAAATATTACTGGAAAAAGAAATGCGTGGAAGTAATCTTCAATACTATGATTATGTAAAGAATATAATAAGAGGACCTCAGCTTATAGCGGAAGAGCTAATAATATCCGACTTTAATCTTGAAAGCTTCAGCTTGGCTGTAAGTGAAATGAATAATGCATTGAAAGACTACGATAATTCATGTAATGTTTTTTTAGAGTTAACTTTAGATTCTGAAAATAAAGATAAAAGCATCAACTATTTTAAAGTTATCTATGGATTATTTAAAGACATGCTTAAAAAGTATTTTTCAATGAATAAGTTGCCTGTACTGCTTATTAACTATGGAAGAAAGTATTCTAATCAAGAATATTATAATTGTATAGGTGAATTTATTGATTACGTTCCATTTCTAATAGAAGATAATTGCGAATTGACAGAGGACCTAATATCAAAGCAATTAAGCTTATTGTCAGAAAAAAACATTAATTTTTCAGAACTGTCAAAAAATAAAAACTTAAAAGAAAAATACCCTAGAATAAATAATTTACTGGAAAATATTTTTAACAACACACTGATTGTATTTAATTTCCAGGTGATGATGGATAATGAGGAATTTAAGCTTGATGAAAAATATGCAGGCAATGAAAAACTTATACTATTTAATTGTAAAGTTTATGATGAAATTGTAAAATTACAGATTAACCTGCCTTTTAAAGATATAAAAAAGATAGAAATTGAGGACTATTTAAAAAATAAATACGTAGAATTGATAAATTAAAACTATTGAACAAAGGCTTTAGGTAATAGGAGAAAGAAATATGAGCAATTCTGGCTTGGCAAAAATAAGGAATTTAGTTGGTGTAGATGATAATATTATAAAAATATTTCTGATTAGGGTTTTTCATACAACAAGTATAATTTTGGCAACCTATATTATTATAATGCTTAAGAATGCAAATTACTCAAAAGAAGAGACAGGTCTAATCTCAGCAATAATAGGAATATCCTATGTTCCAATGTCAATAATTGCGGGAGTTTTGTCAGATAGATTAGGTAGAAAAGTTACTTTTAATTTCTTTAAAATCATAACAATAGTGTTATTAGCGATTAGTTTATTTCTTAATAATGGTTTTATAATGCATTTATTGTTGATAATAGTAGTTTGTATCAATAACGGGTTAGAACCGGTGATTGTGTCTACAGCAATTGATTTTAGTAAAGAAGAGGAGAGAAAAAATACTTTTGCGATGCTGCAGCTGGGGACAAGTATAGGTATGGCAGGGATTTCGTTAGTTGCATCAAGCTTATTTGATTTGAACTATAAGCTGTTTTTTACAATCCTTCTTGTTTTTAGTATAGTTTCAACTATGTTGCTAAAAAATTTATATAAAGATTATATTCCAAAGAAAAAAGAATCAGAGAAAAAAGCATCAAAGAAAAAGCAAAACAAAAAGAAAAATTATATTAAAATAGATACAAAAAACAAAACTCTTATAATTTTCTCAATAATTCTAATCACTTTTTCAATTGCATCTTCCCAATTAACATATGGATTAACATACAAAGTAGAAGCTATCAACAAATCAGAAACTGAGAAATGGGTTGGATTATTGAGTTTTATTTATTATAGTGCATTTTTTATTTTCAATCTGGTAGTTAGTAAAATAACTAAAAAAAATTCTTGCATTGTAAACATAATAATTGCAGGGATTATATATACAATAGGCATGGCGTTAATAGCTTTTAACAGCAATATTATTTTAATTTGTTGTGCTATGTGTTTTTGGGCAACAGCTCAGTTATTAATAAATATTAACAATGGATTATTTATTGCTGAAAATTCGGATGAAAATAACAGGGGAACTTATAACGCAATATTTACAATAATTTCAGGTTCTGGAACCGTACTTGGACCATTGCTAAGCGGATATATATTGGGGGCTTTTGGATTATTTCAATTATGGAGCTGCATGGTGCTAATATGTTTTGTTGGCACTATGGCAATATGTGGGGTATATTATTTCAGAAAGAAAAATAGTTATGAATGATAATCAAATATATAAAGAGGGTGTTTTGTATGAAGGTGGATGAGAAATATTTGGAAAGTGTTGTACATGAAGTAATTTTTGAGTGTTTGGGTATAGATGTAAAAAACTCAGTAGATGGATTTACAGAAGATACTAGACTGTTTCAGGACGGCTTAGGATGGGATTCCCTTGAGTTATTGGAGGCACTTAGTATATTGGAAGAAAAACTTGATATAGTAATTGAGCCATCTACTTTAAAGGAATTGAAGACAGTAAAGGGAATTGTTAATGCTCTGAAAGAGATTATTGAAAATAAATAGAAATATTATAGAGGTTATTATTGTGGAAGATAGGAACAGTGAATTCAAAAATGATAATAGGACAAGAATTTTAAAAAAAATACTTAAAAGACAAGGCTATGAAATTGAAGAACAAATGATAATTGTATTGGGTGAGGCAATAACATTTTTATTTAATAACATTAATTATTCCCTGACAAGCAATATCAATCTTTGGTATAGTAGTAGCTTTAATATACAATATGAAAAAAATGTATTTAAAAAGTTAGATATGGAAAAAGAAGATTTTAATAATATTGAAAACAAACAATTAATTAATTTTATTGATAAGAAGATTAAGAATAATTATGTTATTTGTTATGTAGACGAGGAGATATTTAAAAACTATAAAGCAGTAAACAGTACAAAAATACCTACTGTTAGAAATTTAACATCTGTTGAAGTAATTGATGTAGATTTTCATAATAAAGAAGTTGTGATAGAATATGTGGGAGAGAATGTTGAAGGGATTGTAGATGATAGGTTAAAGGTACCGTTTGAAAAGTTTTTAATCGCAGCATACTCCAACTCATTGCCTGTATCTCCTAATGGTTCTGGTTATACACTAGAAAAGAAGAATAGTTTTTGTAAAAATAATAATGTAGACTTGGACAGAATAATTTTAAAAAGTATAATTAGCATATGCAGAAATAACTTAGGAGAGTTACAAAAAGAAAATGATCTTTGTGTTGGCGTAATAGGAATGAACAAGCTTTTAGATGAATTAAAATTATTTAATGATCACATTGTTAAGGGAACTTCTAGCAAAGAAGTATTAGATAAATTATTTTCAATAAGATTTAGAATTCTTAGAAAAACTCTGCTTTATGGAAGTAATAGTTTATATCGTATGCAGTTTGCAGATGTAATAAAAAAACTTTCAGTACAAGTCAATAGTAAGGAATTAGATTCAATAAGTAAAGATATAAGTTTGATTGGAAGGAGGTGGTTGAATTTCACCAGAGTCATCTCAATCGCAAACTTTCGAGTAGACAAAAAAGAAGAGTTTTTAAAAGTTGCTTATGAAGGTCTAAATTTAATCATGAAAGAAGAAACTAAAGTATTTAGTAATTTGAAATTTGTCGTATCTAAAATAATTAAATGTCAGGAGGAGTGAGTTTATGGATAACGAAAAAAACAAGATGGAGGAAGCTGTATCAAACAATTATGATCTAATTAACTTGGATGAATTAGAAGAATTGGAAGAAATAGTTTGCCCATCAAGTAATGGCTGCTGCGGTTGTTGCTAAAAAAACCGACTATTGGATATATATTCGTACATATTATAAACCCTGTCTTGGATAATCTGCAGACAGGGTTTATGAGTAAAAATGACGTTAAAAAATGCAAGTAAATGACAGCCATTCAGGTAGAGCAGCGGTAGTATTGCGATATATCTAAAATATTGGCTTGATTATTTAAAGATAACGAACTTTAAACCTTAATAAAAACCAGCTGCGAAGTGGCTGGTAGTAGAGCCATGTAGCAGCGGGATAAATTCAATTCTAAAGTTCGTTATCTATAAAGGTGGAATGAAGATTGAATAAAAGTGTACATCTTATTAATGAAGATAATATAAATATTTTATATTATCTAGATTATAATAAGTTTTCAATTGTAAAGGGAATTATTGATAAGGAAAATCTAAAAGAGGAAAATGTTATTTTAAATCAAGAAAAGCTTGTTGAATGTATCCCACATGTTGATGAAAGGCTAAAAAAACTTACATTAGTGGTAACATCCAATTGTAATCTTAAATGTAAATATTGTTTTGCTGATTATGTGCATAAAAGTTCTCACAAAACAATGAGTGTTAATACTTTTAAGAATTCTATTGATTTTATTTTAAGAAATTATCCAAAGGGATGTAGTAATATAACTGTTTTTGGTGGTGAACCATTATTAGCATTTAATGTTATTAAAGAGGGCATCGAATATTATGATAAAAAATGTGATGAATTAAGTTTAATAAAAGGGAAGATATCTATAGTTACTAATGGAACAATTATTAACCATGAAATTATAGATTTTTTAAATAACTATGACAATATAAGTGTGACATTTAGTTTAGATGGATCTAGAGAAATAAATGATTTTGCAAGAATTGACAAAAAGTCTAAAGGAGTATATGGTAAAGTCAGCAATAATATAAAAGCAAATAAAGATAAATTTAAATTTATTACAAATATTGAAGTTACTTTAAATAAGGAGCATGTTAAAAATTATAAAAAGGGTGAAGCTAAAAAGTGGATTAAGGAACTTTTGGACTTAGGAGTTAATGGAATTACTGTTGGAGTTGTTGAATCAAAGGATGAAGAATTAGGATTACAAATAGAGGATGAATATATATATAAACAAATGTATTCTGAAATAGTTGACTATCTTTTTGAGGAAATATTAAATGGAAGAGTCTTTATTTCATCAGATATTATTGAAGGTATAAAGGCTTTAATATCCAAAAAGACTATTCCTATTTCATGCACTGCTGCTATAAATAATCTTACTATAGGTGCAGAAGGTGATATATTACCGTGCTACACTTTTTATGGCGAAAAAGAGTACATAATGGGAAATGTTATTGACGATATATCTGAGAAATACTACAGTATACAAAACAAATTTAAAAATGACTATTATGAAAAACCAGAAGATTGCAGAAGTTGCTGGATACGGAATATTTGTAATGTTTGGTGCAGGGGATTAAATAATGCCAGCAATAAAAATCCTTTAACAATACTAAAACCAAGATGTTGGACAGGTCAAATCTTATATGAGAGAATAATTTTAAATTTAGCTAAATTAAGTAGTGATAAAAGAAAATATGGAATATTCAAGGAAAATCTTAGAATAATATCAACTACATATAGGCTGGTAGAATAATGAGTGAAAAAATTGAAAATAAGCCAAGAGCTTTAAATGATATAGGCTATTGGGTAAACTTTGAAAAAGCAGGAGTAATATATTATAGTCTGGGCAGTAAAACTGTTGATAGGTATATAAAGGTAAGTGAAAAGCAAGTTGAACCAATAATGGAAGTGGTTAAACTTTTGGATGGCAATAATACTTTGGATTATATTGAAGAATACCTTAAGTCGGAAAAAAATCTTATTGTAGATGTAAAAAAGCTCTTTAATTTGTTAAAATCCGTAGGGTTTATAGAAGGCTTCAAATCGGATAGGATCAATGGAGAAGTATCTATAGTAGGTTTAGAGCTTATTAGCATAAGCTTTCCGGATACTACAAAATCAATCAAAAAAATAGCAAAGGTATTGCTAATTGCATGGAAGCTAATATTTTTAGTATCTGTAGTGGCCTTGATTCTGGGAATTTTCACAAGATACCATAGTTTTTTAGAAATCAGAAGAAGTATATTTACTGTAGGAGATTCCCACGTAATAGGGCTGTTTTGGCTGACAGGTTTTTTCTTTTTGACTAGCTTATTTCATGAACTATCCCATTGGTGTGTAGCTGTAAATTATGGTATAAGACCAGATAAACTTAAGATAACATTATATTCTGGTATTTTACCAATAATATATGTGAAAATAAATGGATTATACACATTAAATAGAAAAGAAAGAATAAAAGTTATGTCAGCAGGAATGCTGACAAATGCTTTGATTTTTATAATAAGCATTACTGTAGTTTTATGGATTGATTTCCCTAAAAATGTATCGGATGTGATTATTAAGATTGCTCTGGCTAATGGATATATGGTAGTTACAAATTTAATGCCTTTTAGCATTACAGATGGATATTTCATATTTACATGGCTTTTTGGGGTTAATAATTTAAGAATAAACTTAATTAAATCACTTAAAGAAAAAAGCAAAAATAAATCATATAAGTTAAATAAAATTTCGATTATTTATTTAACTATATCATTAGGTCTGTTCGTATTTGCTATTTGTTCTACTATAATATGGAGTTACAATATCATCAATGAAATTTTAATATTTATACCTTTTTCTTTTGGGAAATATACTTTGGTAATAATAATAGGGATTTTACTGTTATTTATTGTTGGCAATATATTGTTCAAAATAAAAAAATATATTAATGAATAAAGAATTGTCACGTGGAAAGAGATTTTAGGTGCTGAAGCTTTCATTATGTCCCGTCCCGATTCCGACCCATGGATATCCCCCGATGGCGAAAGCCCCATCCGTTGGAGTTGAGCTAATCAATATTTACCAGGACTACTCAGGGCATACAATACTATAGTATAATAATATAATAATTTAAAAACCTTTTGGAGTTGTAATTTATGAATATTGAAAGCTTCCATAATCCCCAACTGGATACTGCATTTAACTTTATTATGTACACAAACAGAAATGTCTTTCTGACTGGAAAAGCCGGTACCGGAAAAACAACTTTTTTGCATAAAATAAAACAAGCTTCCCCTAAAAGGATGATTGTTGTTGCACCAACAGGAGTTGCAGCAGTGAATTCAGGCGGAGTAACAATACACTCGTTTTTTCAATTGCCTTTCGGACCTTTTATACCTGTCAATGATGATTTATCGACAAACAGTTCGGAAAGAAGTATTCAAAAATTTAACAGGGACAAGAAAAATATTTTGAGAAGCCTAGATTTGTTGATAATTGATGAAATAAGCATGGTACGGGCCGACTTGCTCGATGGAATCGATGATGTTCTCCGTAGATACAAGGATAGGAACAAGCCCTTTGGAGGCGTTCAATTGCTTATGATTGGAGACATTGCACAGCTGTCACCTGTGATCAAAAACGATGAGTGGAATATTCTAAAACAATGGTATGATTCTATATATTTTTTTAGCAGCAAAGCCTTAAGGCAAACCAATTTTATAAGTATTGAGCTTAAACATATATATAGACAATCCGACAGGGTATTTATAGATTTATTGAATAAGGTAAGGGATAACAATCTGGATTCCGATGCTTTGGAACAACTGAATGAGAGGTATGATCAGGAGTTTACGAAGAATATTCCCCAAGGGTATATAGTCCTTACTACTCATAATCAGCAGGCACAAGCTATCAACGAACGCAAACTTCAGCAGATCAGTGAAAAAGAAGTTAACTTTAAAGCCTCCAAAGAAGGTGATTTTCCCGAATATTCCTATCCAACGGATTATGAGCTGACCTTGAAAAAAGGTGCCCAGGTGATGTTTGTCAAAAATGATAATTCGGGTCAGAAGCTCTTTTATAACGGTAAAATTGGTGTAATTGAAAAAATTGATGGCGAAACGATTTATGTAAAATGTCATGGTGATAAAGGCAGAATTGCCGTAGAAAAAACCCAGTGGCAGAATACAAAATATACAATCAATGAAGAGACCAAGGAGATTCAAGAAGAGATAGCGGGTACTTTTACACAGTATCCATTAAAGCTTGCCTGGGCAATTACCATTCATAAAAGTCAGGGTCTGACCTTTGATAAGGCAGTAATTGATGCAAATGCTGCTTTTGCCCATGGACAGGTTTATGTGGCACTGAGCCGCTGCAAAACCTTAGAAGGGTTGGTGCTAAGCTCAAGGATATCTTCAAAAAGCATTGTGAGAGATCCGGCTGTTCACAGCTTTTCAAGGAATGTTGAAGAAAACCAGCCTGGAGTGGAGGAGTTTGAGAAAGCAAAATATGAATATCAAAAAGACCTCATTTTTGATCTTTATGATTTCAGTTCAGCTAGAAGTCAGCTTTGGTATTTAATAATGCTGTACAATGAGAATGTGGGAAGCTTGCATGTCGGGTTGAAAGAGAATTTTGATAAAATGATGTCTTCAAACGAAGAGTTGATTGCAATATCGGACAAGTTTAAATTGCAAATAATTCGTCATTTGGAAGCAGAGCCCGATATAAATAAAAATCACCAATTAAATGAACGGATAATGAAATCCGGAAAGTATTATGAAGAAAAAATAGCGGAAGATTTCTTAAAAGTCCTTGAAAGCACAACCGTTGAAAGTGACAATAAGAGTGTCAAAAATACTATTGAGAAGGCACTGGAAAAACTAGAGAAAATCTTAATGGTAAAGATGGCTTGCTTTAAAGATTGTCAGAGCGGATTTAATGTTGGTAGCTATCTTTCAACTCGTGCAAAAGCTTCCATAGAAAAAACACCTAAAAAGATCAATTCAAAATCTGATGAAGCAGCACCTAAAAGCATTATTCACCCCAAATTGTTTGCAGAACTGAAAAAATGGCGTCTGCAAAAAGCATCTAAGTTGGAAATCCAAGCATTTGGCGTATTACATCAGAAATGCCTGATAAGTATTGTCAACGAACTGCCTTCAAACCTTACTGAACTTAAAAAAATAAAGGGAATTGGTAAGCAAAAATTAAAGGCTTTTGGTAATGAGATATTGGAAATAATCCACTTGTACTGTAAAGAAAATAACGTAAAAGAGGATACATTCTCAGATGATGATAATGTAAAAGCGACAAGCATAGCAGATCATGATGCAGGGAAAAAAACCAGCACACGTGAATATAGCTTTGAGCTTTACAAGCAAGGGCTTAGCATAGAGCAGATTGCATTGGAGCGTAACTTGAAAACATCCACAATAGAAGACCATTTATCGACATTTGTAGCAAGCGGCGAGTTGGAAATTTGTGAATTGGTAGATGAGCCCAAGCTTGACCTGATTGTATCGTCATTTAAAAAGCACGGTACAACTCATATACAGCCTGTAAAAGATGAATTGGGTGATGATGTGACATATGGTGAACTCAAACTTGTTAAAGCTTACTTGGTGTCTGGGGAATATTGCAAAACGGAACCGGATTGAAGGTTTGGAGAGTCAAAATAAGCCGATATCATTTCAGGGCCGGCCACAACCTCTTTTGAAATACCACTTTCATTCCTATTCCATTTCACCAATGAAATTTCACCATTTTGTATTTCGATACAAGTTATATACCCTTTCTTAACACAGCACCCATCATTAAAATAGGGGATTTCACCAGGTTTTGGAAAGGCTGGATTGTGGGTGTGGCCTGCAATTACCATTAGGTCATTGCTTCTAGACCATTGCCTCATGCTGCCTTCGATAATCCTCAGTCTTTCGCTGTTTCTAACCTGGTTTAAACTGCTTCTGTACTGAGCCATCTTAAAAAATCTCCAGAAATAACGTATCATAAAACATGAAAAAGGCCAGAGAACATCACTTAGAATGTCACCCTGGTGCCCGTGAACGGCAAATAGCCTGTATGAATTGCTGCTGTGTTTAAGAACCAGGCCTTCATGGATTTTAATATTTTCAAAAAGCGGTCTATAGGCTTGTATTTCAGGATCATAGTATCGGTATAATGTGTTTCTTACATAGGCTTTGCAGCTTTTAAAAATATCGTGATTTCCCCAAATCATATAAAGCCTTTTATCCATATGGAATTTTTGCAGCAGCAAATAAACCTCAAGGTGGGAGTTAATTAATGCTGAAAACCGGTCATTCTCCCACAATTCATCACCATCGCCCACCTCTATATATGTAAAACCATTTGAGTAGTACGAATTCAAAGCATGCAGATAAATATCCCGGTTTTTTACAAAGCTGTCAGCCTTACTGCCGTCCCCTCTATGGCAATCACTAATGAAAACAAGCTTGGAGCTGTCATCAAAAGTGATAATCTCAGATGAGAAATAAGCTTGCTTTAACCTCATAAAAGTATACATGTTGCAGGCCTCCATAGTAGAGCTGTTTTAATTCACTATATCCTATGAAGGAGAGTGCAGCATTGTGAAAATAGAAAACTTCAGCAGCTATGATTCAATCGGTTTATAAACATCAAACTCCTTATTTTTATACATAAATGCATTTTGAGAACAATTATTCATACATTTCTGACACATTATACAGGTTTTTAATACAGGAGTGCTGCTGTTTATATCTAAGCTTTTTGTGGGGCAGTTCTTTTCGCATGCCTTGCATTTAACACATCTGTCACTATTAATAGACACCTTGCCTGCAGCAGAGGGTATATAAAATTTATAGGATAACGCATACATAACTTTTGTAAAATAATACCTTGCATTAGATGCTTTTTTTATATTTCTGCTGCCTGATAAAAATTCATCTGTTATCAGTTCTACTTTTTTAGAAGCATTATCTAATAAAGACCGGTATTGGGAAACAGGTGTTTTGGTAAATAAGAAATTATAAAAATTGTTGGGCATTCGGAAATAATCTGTACACGTTATTTCAACATCGGAGTTTTTATAATAATTATATACCTCATTAAAACTTGGAGTTAATGATTTTGCAGCCTGAGTAGCAAAAAAAATCGCTTTAATCTTAGTATTTTTAGCGACTTTCTTTTTGATATTTGTGATGAATATTTCAGGGTAAAGCTCCACATAGATTGGAGAGCCTGCAACCAAATAATCATACTTAGTTTTATTACCGGCAGCATCATATTTTAAGATATCATAAATATCTACTTGAATATTTCTAGCTTCAAATGCCTTTTTAAACAATTGGGCAATGTATTTTGTATTACGAGTGCCAGAAAAATATAGAATTAACGCTTTATTCACAGTAACCCCCAGAATATAAATAAAATGGTATTTGTTAATTTAATTATCTCATATTTACACCTATAATGCAAATCTTTTACTGGAAAAGCAATGTGATGATCGTCATTGTATATCTATAAAAAAATAATAGTGAAATCACTTGCACAAAAGTGTCTGTGTCATTATATCAGAAAATATTTCCATACCGTCGGTTCTTGCTATATGGATTACATCCTTAAACTGTGCACTTTGAGGAAGAATGGTATGGAGAATATTTTCCTTGCCAAGGATACGATCAGGGTTATAGGTAACATCCTTTTGGCCATCGAAAATTGCCACATAGAAGATCCCTGTCTCTACAATATCCTGGAAAAAATGACTTCCGTAAGACAGCTCAGGCATGACACCTGCTTCGCTAAAAGCAACTTCACAGATTACCGACATGTTGCAAAGCTCTGTAAAATGTACTGGTACGCCTAAAGAGGGGGTAGTGGTTCCCCATCTGCCCGGACCCATGAGCATGACATTTTTCCCTTTTAGTGCTGTGTTTATCAATCCAACCTGTCGGGCTACAGCATATTTTCCTGATTCGCTAAGAGCAAGATAGGGCTTTATTCCTATGAAAACTACAAAATTGACAGGAAGTCTCACATTACCGCCGATAAAAGGTCCTTTTGTATGGAATAAGCAGTCTTTTTCGTCAATAAGCTTAGGTAGCTCTACAGGTTTTCCCAATCCTCTTGTCTGCAAAGGACGGCATTGAAGGAGGTTGATCTTGAAAGTATCGTCCTTCTTAAAATTTGCTGTAAATTCAATGTCTACAGGGTAATTATAGACCCTGGAGAGTATGGACAGCATATCCTTCATAAGCTTGGGAAATTTGGTATTACCAAGGAGTTCCTTAAAGTCTAGAATATAAGGGGCCTGACTGCTATCCAATCCAAGCTCCTTCATGCGGGTAAAAGCCTGCTGATCCAAAGCAGCGAACAACCCTTTATTTGCCTTTATTTCATTTGATAAAATTTCATTTATATTTTTGCTTATCAATTGGTTTTTCTCAAGGGACAGAACATCAACATAATACTGTGAGAATTTCTTCTGGTCCTTATAATTCATAGGGGGTAGACGCATAGGATTGTCAAGACAGACAATTCTGGCATAATCTCCCACAGTCCTATCAACCGCTCTTGTTCCAAGGCCCAATACCATTCGCAGCATGCCTGCGTCCATATCTATGCTTTCATCCCATACATAAAGGTTGGAGGAATTTCCCACGCCAGCAACATGGGGGAAAAAATCATCGTTATAATTATCTCCCGAAACACGCTGGACCAATATTGCCATCTGCTCGTCTTTTTCTGAAAGGCCTCTGTTCAATCTGTATGCCAAAGCATCCTCATTCATAGTACTGGCATACACTATGCGGACAGCTTGTGCAAAGGCATTATAGCGTTCTTCCGGTGTGCCCTGGTTGACACAAAAGACGCTTTCATACTTTCCTGCAAAAGCATTGCCGAAATTATCTTCCAGAAGTGAGCTGGAGCGGACTATAATAGGGGACTGACCGAAGTATTCCAGTAGTTCAATAAACTTATCCTGAATATTTTCATGAAAACGCCCGTTTAGAATTTTTTCCTGAAGCTCTTTTGCGTATTTTAAATAGCCTTCCTTTGTTTTTTGCTTTATACGAAGCTCCCAGCAGCCATTTTGCACAATATAAGTATAAAAAATATCCGAACCCAAATAATAGGAGTCATGAGGTTCCATATAGGGATCAAAGGTTTCGCCAGCTTCCTTTTCCAAAATCTTTCTGGCAATCAGCATCCCGACACTTTTTCCTCCGATAAAACCTGATCCAACTTCTCTTGATGCTATTCTTATAATGTCCTTTAAAGTAAAATAACGGTTGCACAAATCCAACATCCTGGATTCATTGCCGATAATCATGGACATTAGAAGCTTTTTTGCTTTTTCCTGTTCATCAGGAGGAGCTGAAAGTAAATCAATTGCTTTATTTAAAACAACATCCCAGTTATCAATTATTTCACCCCTGCGGTTTATACTGGAAAACAGCTCTGTTGACTCAGAACTGCCCGTTATGCAAACAGCTTCCTGACCATCTATGAGATGAGGAAAAAACATGGTGGAAGAATATCTCTTCCAAACCTTTAGGGGGTGTATATAACATTTATCATTAACCTTATATAAATCAAGAAGGAGCTGAGTAGTGTCTCGAATACCTGCAATTGTGCTATAGGTATGGACATTTCTTTTGATTGCGAAGTAGGCTATTGTATCCAATTCGTACAAGTAAGGGCAGGTTACTTTAAAAAAGTTCCCCAGCATAAGATCCGAGTACCAGTATTCCAATAAGTCCGTAAGGCAGTCAAAAACATAGAAGGCTTTCTTTCCTTCATATTCGATGAGCTTGTGCACTTCTGTAGCAAAGCTTTCAAAACCGTTTTTGGGGTCAACGGCATAAACTTTGATATCCCCGCTTTCGTTGAGGAGGGGTTCATGCCTGCCGAAGCGTACATAGACCAGGTTTCTTTTATCCAGCTTTGCCTGGGCAACATATGGTGCAACCATTTCCTTATAGTGGGCAACTGAATCAACCTGCCATACAACATTATCTCCCAGTCGGAGTTTGTCAATCATCTGGTCAAAGCCTATAAGCCCTGTACTAACCTTATCGAGTATCTCCATAATGTACCCCCATCAAACTATAAAGATGATTTATTTTATTTCAAGTTTACCTGCTGCCAGGCATAAAATCAAGTATTGAGAATCAGTCAGTATATTTAGAATTTCTTCTGTTAAAATGTATATAATAATTTACAATATAAATGAAAATTTTTAATAATTAATGTATAATTATTATGTTATATAGATTATTTTAATATTTAAGGGGGTATTAGTGTGAGTAAAAAGGGTGTTCTTTTATTGGTTTTGGTTGTGATGGTTTTTGGCATGTTTGGGATTCAAACTGCCTATGGTGAAAACGCAGGTAAAGTGAATTCATCTCCAGACAGTTTGCAGATAACCATTGGAAGGATCAGCGGCATAGCAGGAACAGAAGTATTAGTACCGATAACTTTTTATAATGTACCCAAGTCAGGAATAAATAATTGCAATTTTTCACTTCAATATGATACAAACGCACTTGAATTTAAATTAGCAGAGGCTGGAGCAATTGTTCCGCTGCCTATAGCAAATTTTAGTTGCTTTAAGCGTGATGAGAAAATAAATATAATGTTTGTTGATCAAAGCCAAGGTGCAATGCAGATAACTTCAGACGGTGTACTTGCGTATATTAAGTTTGAAATAAAAAAGGCTGCATCATCAGGTGTATATGATATAAAGCTGCATAAGGCCGGCAGTATCAGCTGTCTCCAAAATGGCAAACTTAAAGCCATAACTCCTGTGTTTACAAACGGGTATGTGTTGGTACAGCAAACACAAACACAGTATTCTGATTATCAGTATAACATCGATGTTGAAATCGGCAAGGTTCAAGGCGTTTCCGGAACTGAAGTTACAGTGCCTGTTAAATTCAATAATATACCGCCATATGGTATAAATAATTGTGACTTTGTTTTGGAGTTTAATACCGACGGGTTGGAGCTTAAGTCGGTAGAACAGGGAGATATAATTCCGTTTTCATTGGGCAATTTTTCGTACAACAAGTCAGAATACGGAAAAATATATTTTCTTTATAATGATGAAACACAAGGATCAATGCCTATCACATCAGAGGGTATCTTTGCACAAATTAAATTTATTATAAAGAACGAAATAAAAAGTGGAATATATGGTATCGGCAAATTAAAAGTTGGGCGATTTTCAGGAATTGTCAATAGGAAATTGAATACTTATACACCAACATTTAGTGAGGGCTATGTGAGTATCGGGCAAAGTCCGGTAAACACACCAACAAGCACTTCCACACCTACACCAACTAACACACCGACAAGTACACCAACTAACACACCGACAAACACACCAACAAACACTTCCACGCCTACACCCACAAGTACTCCAGCTGTTCCTCAATATAATGTAAACGTTGAAATCCCCAAAATTAATGCTGCTGCAGGTAAAGAAGTGGTAGTACCTATTGTTTTTGATAACATACCTTCAATTGGAATTAACAATTGTGACTTTATAGTAGGATATAATAGTGATGTATTGGAGTTGAAGAGGGTAATTGCCGGGGATATTGTACCTAATCCCATATGGAATTTTAGCTTCAATAAGTCAGCTGAAGGTAAAATAAATTTATTATTTATAAATGAACGCAAATCTAAAATGCCGATAGCAAATAATGGGGTCTTTGCTTTTATAGTATTTAAGGTTAAGGACAATACTCCAAATGGTACTTATAATATAATAAAGCAGCATTTAGGTGCTTTTTCCGGCTTACAAGACTCGAGACTGATACCGATGAATGTAAATTTTATCGACGGCTGTATAAAAATAGAATAAACAAATTTACATAAAAAATAAGCATATTAAATAGCCTCCTATGACCTGCTATTAAGGTAAATGGGGGGTTTTTTCATGTTTAGTTATACTTCTATGGAATAAGCTGTAAATAATTGGTTTGGTTTTATTGACATGGCTATTCCGTTGTTATATAATATAAGTGTATGATTAAATGTATTCTTACATATCTCATTTAAGGATCTTAAATTTTATATCATAATCTAAATTTTACACGTATTGACTCAATTTCATAAATTCATTTTCTTACAATCAATTCAACACATAATTCTAAATAAAACCATTTAAAGAGGATATATATTAGTTTTGAGTTTGTTTTTTATGACAAAAAAATAATGTTAGAGGTGAATTAAATGAAAAAATGCAGAAAGTTTCTTTGCTATATGCTTATTTCAAGCTTGTTTTTTTGTACCAATTTTTCACCACAGACCTCACAGGCAGCAGCGAAAAATGATATAAGCGTTTACTTAAACGGTTCTAAATTAAAATTTGATGTACAACCCTACATAAAAAAAGGCAGAACAATGGTGCCGTTCAGAAAGATTTTTGAATCATTTGGTGTAGATATTAGCTGGAATGCAGCAAGTAAAACAATACTGGCAAACAACAGCCACACAGATATATTTTTACAGATAAATAAGACAGAGGCACTGGTAAACGGATTCAAAACCGAGCTTGATGTAGCGGCAGAAATAATAGAAGGAAGAACCTTTGTGCCCCTAAGGTTTGTGAGTGAAAATACAGGTGCAGAGGTAAACTGGGACGGAAGCAGCAAAACAGTATATATTTCTTATGTGTTTGAAAAGCATAAACTGGGTGAGACTTCACATTACAAGGATTTGGAATTCTCCATCAACAATGTAGATATAGTTAGTGACGGAAAGATAATTACTATAGTTGGAAAAACCAATTTGCCTGAAAAATTCTTGCTGATTGAGGCATTTGATGAATCGGGAAGGTACGAAACAGGTTTGATTAGCATTACAGGGCAGCAGGAAGACAAGTATAGGTTTGAGAGCAATTTGTACCTTACTAAACCATTTAAACCAAAGACAATCGTTGTAAAAACTACCAGTGATGCTAATAAGCAAATAAAAATATCCGAGTATAATCTGAATTAATCTATTATTTAAAACCATATCTATATTAAAAGTAAAATACCATAACTTATTTTCTGTAACCTATTTTGTAGAACAGGTAAGAGGAGGACTAAAAATGAAAAGTAATGTTTTAAAAATGTGCCTCTACAGGATGCTTTCAATTGTTCTGTCATTTATGCTTATTATTGGTATGATATGTATAAAAACTCCTGATGTCTATGCTGCCGGAAGTATAAGTGTTGAGTTCTTTAACTCTGACCGGGCTACATCCATCAGCAGTGTATATGTAAAGTTCAAAATCTATAATACCGGTACAACAGCTATTAATGCATCAAGTCTAAAATTCAGATACTATTTTACTGATGATGGTGTAACACCTATCGGTACGGCTATTGACTATGCATCAATCGGATCTGCACCCATAAGCAGCAATGTAACTTGTACTGTTAATGCCATAAGTGCAGCTAGTGCAAACAAATATTTGGAATATGGGTTTAATAGCGGTGCAGGAACAATAGCTCCAAATGCTTATGTGGAAGTTAATTCGAGATTTTATCATGGGGGTTATTCCCAAAACTTTACTCAAACCAATGACTATTCCTTTTGCTCAACCAACTCTAATTTCGAAGCATGGAGTAAGGTTACAGCCTATGTTGACGGAGCATTGGCAAGCGGGATAGAGCCGTCTTATGTGTCGGCATCACCGACACCAACACCTACACCTACGGTGACACCGACTGCTACCCGCACACCAACTCAAACTCCAACCCCGACCAGAACTACTACGCCGGGACCTGCTGCCACTCCTACAGTTACCCCGGTTGCAGTATCGGGAGCTTCAATTATAAGAATTGAAGCTGAAAACGGTGCTTTAGCAGGAAACGCTTTAATACAAAACGGCAGTAACGGATATTCAGGTTCAGGCTTTCTAAGCGGATTCTACAACGACGGTGCAAGTGTTACATTTAATATTAATGTTTCTGCAGCAGGACCATATAACGTCTCATTAAGGTATTCAAACGGAATGGGAAGCCAGCAGCAATTGAGTTTATATTTAAACGGATCTCATAATAAGGATTCTGTTTATCCTTACACATCAGGGTGGGATTCTTGGACTGAAAAGGCGGAGGTTCTCAATTTAAATGCAGGAAACAATTCAATAATGTTTAGGCGTGATTCCGGAGATGGAGCATTATTTCTGGATTATATAACAATAGTTCAGGCATCACAATCATCCCAGTCACCTCAGAGCAATAATCTCCTGTCAAACGGAGATTTCAGTCTTGGAACAAACTTATGGTTCCATTATGCACATTCAGGTGCTGCCGGATCAGGTACTGTTGAAAACGGTGTGTATAAAATGATAATTTCAAACCCAGGTACTGCACCCTGGCATACGGGCATAGGGCAGACAAATTTCTCCCTTGTTAGCGGTAAAACATATAAGGTTTCTTTTGATGCAAGATCTACATTAAACAGAACAATGGTTACTTCCATTCACAATAGTTCATCTTATGTAAATTATTTATACCAAGAAGTGCCGCTAACCAATACAATGACAAGCTACAGCTATTATTTTGTAATGAATACATCCGATACATCCTCACGCATAGCCTTTGACACAGGATCTGGCAATACCATACCAAGTCATGATATCTATATAGACAACGTGGTAATACAGGAGGTTGTCGGCTCTACGCCCGCTACAACACCTCAGCCAACTCCTACATCGTCAATAGTAAATCTTATAAGGAATGGAAATTTTGTAGACAACACAGCAAACTGGACTTACCAGGGCACTTGTTACGGTCAGGTTATGAACGGCGAATACAAGCTTGCTCTATATTATCTGGGTACCAAACCTTCATATAATCAGTTCTTTCAAAAGCCGTTCTCACTAACAGCGGGCAAGACTTACAAGCTTTCTTTGGATGCAAGAGCTGGGGCAGCGACAAAAGTAAGGTTATTTATATGTAATGGATCAAACTATACCGACTATATATCGGTTAATCAAAACATAACTCAGAGTATGTCTACATACAATTATACCTTTACAATGACACAATCGGACAGCGATTGTATGTTTGGGTTGGATCTGGGACAATTGGATGGAGCTGTCACTACCGATGTCTATTTCGATAATATTATATTGCAGGAAATATCGTCTTCTTCAAATACCCCAAGTGTGACAAGCTCGGTAACAGCAACACCTACTCCGACAGCTACGCCAGTTCCTGCGGGAGGGGCAAACCTGGCATTGGGTAAAACTGTTTATGTATCCTCTGAAGAAAATGGGTATGGAAACGTAAAACAAAATTCAGTTGATGGAAACTATGGAACCAAATGGTCAAGCGGATGGTCGGATAACCAGTGGATATATGTGGACCTTGGGACTGTACAAGCTTTCAACAGGGTAAAGCTTTTATGGGAAGTTTGTTATGGAAAGTCATACAAGATACAGGTATCCAATGATGCCAATAATTGGACTGATGTTTATACAACCAATTCAGGTGACGGAAGCGTTGATGATATTTATTTTACAACCGCAAACGCAAGGTATGTAAGAATGTACGGAATAACAAGATCGATAGATTATGGGTTCTCGCTGTGGGAGTTTGAGGTATACAACAGCAGTGTGACACCCACACCCACTAGAACTTCTACTCCCACTCCCACTGCAACCCCAGCTCCAACCTCATCAGTAGTTACACAAACACCTTCAGTTGAAAGGATAAACATAGCCGTAGGAAAGCCTGCGTCTGCCGATTCAAATCAATCAATTTCCAATGGCACTGCACAAGGAAACGATAATGATGGAGGAACGCGCTGGTGTGCTGCGGACAGTAACTTGAACCACTGGTGGAAGGTTGATTTGGGAGGTATTTATCAATTAACCGGAACTCAGGTGGTTTGGGAGTTCGGCGGAAGAGTTTACAAATACAAGATTGAGGTTTCAAATAATGATTCCAGTTGGACTACAGTGGTGGATAAAGGTGGAAATCAAAGCACATTGCAGGCACAAAGCGATAACTTTAATGCATCAGGCAGGTATGTAAGGCTTACCGTTACAGGGCTGGAAAATGGTGCATGGGCAAGCTTCTGGGAGTTTAAGGTTTTTGGAGATGCAGCTTATTTGCCTGCTCCTTCACCAACTCCAATTCCAACTGACGGAGAGATAATAAAAAATGGAAAATTTGATAACGGATCCTCCGATTGGGAATTTGGGGTTAACAATTCAACAGGTGCTAATGCCTATAATGTTATTACTCAGATTTCTTCCAACAACGTTTCCAAGACATCCATAACAAATGTCGGAACGGACTTTTGGAACATAAAGCTTGCCCAGGGCAAATTTACTCTGGAAAGACTAAAAAGGTACAGGCTTACATTTGATGCATCTGCTTCAATCCCAAGAGGGATAAAAGTCGAGATCTCCAGCGGTTCTACATCGGTTAAGTATTTTGAAGGAGTAACAAATATCACTTCTGCTTCAAAAAGTTATTCTTATGACTTTAATATGTTCAGCAACACAGATGCTACATGCAAATTGACATTTGATATGGGACAGTCCAATATTAGCCCCATATCAGGCTCGCATGATGTTTTGCTTGATAATATCAGCCTTAAGATAATCGGAGACGCTCCAACGGCTGCACCAACCTCCGTGGCTTCCCCGGGACCTACACCTCTTACAGATGATATAAATGTTCATTTTGCACCTTCCAGAAGTACTGTGTCAAACAAACTCAAATTTGGAGAAAAAAGCGATATAGAGTTTGTACAGGGCGGAGAAATATCTGTAGAAGGAACTATGCTGGGTAAAAAAGAGGTTGCATTGGTTCTTGACAATTCAGGAGCTTTTAACTCATATGCACTTGACACTATTTCACCTTTCGATTTTGGTATTTTTGCAAACAAGCGGCTTTCAATACAGGGAAACAATGCAAATATTACCGGAAGCACATATTCCCAAAACTTCAGCAGTATAGGAACGAATCTTACTATAACAGAGAGATGTATGGCGTCGGACTTTTTTATAGTTACACCCAATCTCAATGTCAATAAGTTTGAGAATATATCAAAGCCTATAGATATGCCTTATTTACATCCACAGCTTATTCAGGAGGCAGTTTTATCCAACCAGGTTTACAGCCCTTTCAGTTTTCCTTCCATGATAGATGTTCCCATGGCGGGTCAAACCGGAGTAAATATCAGGTACGAACCATGGAACAGCCGTTTTGTAATAACTGGAAGCGGTACTTTGCAAATTGATAAATCAATGTACTTTAAAGGCAACCTTCTTATCTCATTAAAAGGCACGAATAATATAGGAAATGCATTTTTAGTAGCAGATGGTGATATTGTAATACAGGGTAATTCACTGTCTCCCAAAGGACCTAACGACAAGATGTATGTATATTCCATAGGTGGCAATATTGAGTTCCAAACCATAAACTCCACAATTAACGGAATTGCTTATGCTCCAGGTAATCCCAATATACCGGGATTTACAGGAAATATCAGGTTTATTGGAATGGGCAATACCATAAACGGAAGCGTTGTGGGACAGAACATTACCTTGCAGGGCGGAGGAGTCAAGATAGATTCATCATTGAACTCCCTGAAAGCTGTAGAGGATAAGTATATACAGAGCTCCACATACCTCAATTTGATAAAAACTGCAGCTCAGGAGTTTATTGACAAGTTTGCAGGTACTGACACGAAAGTAGGAATTATTAAGTATTCAGAGTCGGCAAATGGCAGTGATATGGTTTATTATGATATGTCTATTCCGGCAAAGGTGCTTGAGGCAAAATCCAAAATCGAAGCATTGACACCGGAAGCATCAGGGCTCAGCAATATGGGAGACGGAATAAGAAGAGCTAAGGAATTGTTGAAAGACCCGGTTAAATCAAGTGATCTTGCCACTAAATACATGGTTGTTCTTGTCGGTTCAGCACCAAACAAATGGACTAAGACCACTTCATCAGGTACTGCAATGAAGACTGATGGAGGGGCTGCTCAATACTTCGGCGGAGACGGCACTGGAGACAGCGATGGAAGCGGACTTAGTTATGCAAGAACTGTCAGTGCTTCTGCCAAAGACTCAGGAATTGAACTGATGTTTATTGATTTTTCTTCGTTAAATATTGAGAGTAAGTTGGAGCAGATAGCTGTCTCAGGCGGTGCCAAGCAAGTGGCTTCTACAGGTAAGCATTTTTATAAAGCAGGGAACTATTCAGAGATAACATCAATATTTGATTATATCTTTTTATATACTACCTATGAAATTTGGTTGAACAATGTAGTTTATGAAGAGACATTCCCTAAAGGTATAAGGATTGTAGAGGCTCCTGCGGGAATGACATTATCTAAGGTTGTCATAGACGGAAGTACGCGAGACAGGGCAACAGGTATACTCAACAATGTAAAGCTCAGTTACAACGGCAGCAAATATATTTTGAGCGGAAACAGCTATAAATTTAAGCTCCGTTTTATAAAGCCCGGCGACGTAACCTTTAAAGGTGAGGATTCAAGTATTACTTATACTATACAATATATTGACTCCAAGAATGTAAAGCATACCGTTCCTATTAAAGGAGTATTTAATGATATAACCGTCAATGTAGATTGGGTTATAGATATTGCATAGAGAAGCTAACAATAGCTTTAAAAGAGGTGGCAGACAAGCCGGGAAAATCTTCGGCTTGTCTGTCGCTTCCTTTTCTGTATGACTTTTACAAATGCAGGGCGTATTATTGCGGTGTCTGTAACAGCATCAAGAATAATTTCGGACAAATTAACAGGCTTGCCCTAAACTATGGCATAGTTTTTTTGGCATTATTGTTGTCAGGTGCTTGTGGTGGGGAGGACAAGTTTCAGTTTAAAAAATGTATATTAAACTCTTTTTAAAAAAGGAAAATCATTATAAATGAATACACTGATTACTGCTCAAGTATAAATGTTTTATTTTTCTACTTCAAATTGCTTGATGATTATAGGGATAACAAGTCTGTTCCATCCCTTTTGATCTCCAAAGTACTTTACAGGAGCTACCTAATAGTAAAGAATAAATACCCGCATAAGGAAAAGGTTATGAGGGAAGGTATGGATAGGATTCATTTGCTTGAAAAATCCAATGAGACGACTTTGGATGAAATAAGCCAGGCGTTTGGAGAAATACTGGGGGAAATGTTTGCTTATAATCCAGAATACCCTCAGGCAGGCTTGCTAAGGGAAATAGGATTTAATATGGGTAAACTGATTTATGTCTTGGACTGTATAGACGACCTTAAGGAAGATACAAAAAGAAACAGGTTTAACCCTTTAATCAACTCTAGTGAATATCCTATTGACAGTAAAATTGAAGGCTTGCTCGGTGATATTGAGGAGCTTGCCATGCAGCTTGATATTAAGCATTCCAAAGAATTGATAGTTAATATAGTAAAGCAGTGGGGGGGATTAATTTCATTGAAGACGGTCATAATAATTTGTATTTTGTATTATAATATTGAGAAGGTTCAAGAAGCTGAGGGACTGCGACTGCTGTTGTGATTGCAGCTGTTGTGATTGTTGTGACTGCTGTGATAGCTGTGATGGATGCAACTGCTGTGACTGAGGATGTAATCGTTTTGGAAAACGACAACTGTTGATCATTGGTTTTTTGATATGTGAGAAATTATGGTGTATGCTACATCACAATTTCTCACAACAACGCCAAGGTTGACAAAAGCATCTCGTGATTTTGTTTATCAGATTTCAAAGCTCACAAGGCCGGTATCTAAATGATATTTTGCCCCTATTACCCTAACCTTCTTTTCATTTTCCAGCTTTTTAATTATCGGATCATTCTCAATCTGTGCTACCGAATTTTTTATGTTTTCGTTTTCACAAGCTTCACATAATTGGTTTTCATCAGTGCAGGAATGCTTAACTTTTTCCAAAGACGGTTTGATCTTTTCTACTATTTCCTTAATGTTTCCCTCAGCTTCACCGCCTTCGACTGTGGCTTTAACAGCACCGCATTTATCATGTCCCAAAACTACAATAAGGGGAGACCCCAAATGCTCGGCACCATATTCAATGCTTCCAAGCTCAACCGGGTCAACAACATTGCCGGCATCTCTAATAACAAATAAGTCACCAAGACCTTGATCAAACAAAGTTTCTGGCGGTACGCGAGAATCTGAGCAGGTCAGAACTATGGCAAATGGATGCTGCCCATTACTTACCAGACTCTTTCGCTTTTCTGCAGTTGTATCGTCTGATAGAGTCTTGTTTGAAACAAACCTTTTATTTCCTTCTTTTAACAGCTGTATTGCCATACCCGAATCAATAATTTCAGGTCTTTTATAAATCTCGGCAGCTGTTTGAGAAGGAGAATCTTTGGGAGTTTTATCAGGCTTGGTGTTTGTACAACCCGGGAACATTGAAATAGATAACGCTGTGATTAAGGATGCAGACGTTAGTTTGATACTTGTTTTGTTCATTATATGACCTCCTAATAATTAATGACATAAATAATACAATAAAAACCAAATTTTTTCAATAGGTGGGAATAAAGAAACTGTAGAAGAGCTTCCGCTTATTAATATATTGATTTTAGCCGATAGATTTTATGTCGCATAAATTGCATAAAGTATAGTTAACCTAAAGCTTATCATATAAAAACAAGGAGATTTGATTATGTCTCTACTTTTTGCCAGACAACCGATATTTGATAAGAAGAATGGCATTTACGGATACGAACTTTTGTACAGGGATGAAGTGTCCGACAATTCTTTCAATTGCCAGGATGGAGACAGAGCAACATCAAACGTTATGGCAGCAGGCTTTCTGTCTATGGGTGTAGGTACTATCGCAGGCAAGAAAAAGGCTTTCATTAACTTTACCCATAACATGCTGCTGCAGGAGGTGGCAACCCTATTCCCCAACGACCAGATAGTTGTTGAAGTGCTTGAAACAATAGAGCCTACCAAGGAAATTGTAGAAGCCTGTAGGAGCCTCAAATCCCATGGTTATACCCTTGCTTTGGATGACTTTGTTTTCAGAGCGGGTTATGAGCCTCTGATTGAATTAGCCGATGTGATAAAGGTTGATTTTATTATAACCAATTCGGAGAGTGAAAGAAAATATATTGTTAATCATTTTGGCAATAATAGAGTAAGGTTTCTTGCAGAAAAAATTGAAACTCTGCAAGAGTACAATGAAGCTGTTAAGCTAGGTTACAGTTATTTTCAGGGATATTATTTTTCAAAGCCCATAATCCAGCAGTCAAAAGAAGTTCCGCCCGCTAAGTTAAACCATTTAAAGCTTATGAAGATACTTCAGGAAAAAGATCCGAAATTTGAAGACATTGTAAATATAATAGAAAAGGATGTAGCTTTTTCCTATGAAATTCTAAAAATAGCAAATACGGCATACTACTACCGTGGCAATTTGGTTAAATCCATAAGACAGGCTTCCCTGCGCATGGGTCTTGATGAGCTGCGTAAATGGGCTTACATAACTGTCTTAAGGAAAGTGGGTGGTGACGGAAAGGATGAAATTGTTACAATATGTGCCCAAAGGGCTAAGGCCTTGGAGTCTTTAAGCCAAAAGGTTGGTCTTGAGCACAGGAAAACAGAGCTTTTTATGCTAGGCATGCTATCTATGATTGATACATTGACCGGATGCATGATGGATTTACTGCTTCCCCATTTACACATTTCGGATGATATCAAGGAAGTACTTTCGGGAAGATTGGGTGATGATAGTGTTTCATTGTGCTATAGACTTGTCACCGCATATGAAAAGGGTGAATGGATTTTAGCCAATGAAATATGCGACAGGCTTGGAATAAAAGTCCTAGACATAGCCGACTCGTATTTTAATGCTCTTCTATGGATTAACTGCAGCGATTGCTAGGCTATTATCTATTATTTTAAACACCTCTGCTCTTGTAATATTTTTGTCAGGCCTAAAGGTTAAATCGTTATAACCGCTGAAAATACCAAGCTCGGCTCCCTTTTTTACATAATTGGCTGCCCAGGAGGGGATTGACTTTATGTCTTTAAAGGATATTGTGCCGGATGGAGCAGCATCCATATAGCCAAGGGCCTTCATGATGATAACAGCCATTTCTGTTCTTGTGACAAACTGGGATGCTCTGAAGGTATTATCGCTATAGCCCTGCATAATTTTGTTCCTGACCAAGATATCAATATAACCTAAAGCCCAGGCAGGTATTTTTCCTTTATCCTTAAATTTGACGTCTGGGTTTTTGGAAGGTAAAATATTAAGCATTATCACAATCAGTTTTGCTATTTCCGCTCTGGTGATTTCTTTATCGGGTCGTATTGTATTATCTGGATAACCGTCTATTATTCCTTTTGTTAATAATGATAATATGTTGTTTTTAGCCCAGTGTCCTGACATATCGGAAAATGGCATTGAAAAAGGCTTAGCTGTTGTATACGGTTTTGGCGTTACGATATTGGTTGAACCTGATGATGGAGGAGCTGATTGCCCTGGCTTTAAACTTGGTGCCGGTACAACAATTCCAGGTTGGTTTGGTCCATAAGTTGTTCCCGATTTGGATGAATTTGGTCCAGGGATGAGAGCAAGTATTGCCTTGTTTTGACTTTGAGGTCCAACAGACAGTATGCAGCCAAAATCCAGATCTTTTTTGCTTCCTGTCAAAGAGCAGAACCCATATTCAAGGTATCCGTTCTGAGTGTATTTGGGGTTATAATAGGATAAATAATAATTGCCTGCAGGCAAATATACTTCAAAGTCGGTTTTTGATGTGCCTTTATTTAAGGTAATCTGCTTTGATAATGCCACATCAACGGATTCGGCTATGTAGTTTATAGTAAAAAATTCAATCAAAAGAGGAATATCACTTGCAGCCGAATATCCTACAGGCAAGGAAACTGTGCATGTGAATTTCAAGCCTTCAAGTAGCTCAATATTGCATTCTGTTAAATTTTGGAGGGAGGGGTTAAATATGTTTTTTCTTGTATTGTACAAAGTGCTTGTTCTTGGGCCTGTATAATAACCGTGGGCAACGAAGTCTGCCTTCTCAGTCAAATAATCCAGATAAAAAATTCCGTCATTGGGGAGGGTCAAAGTATATTCAATATTGTTTGAATTCTCAGTTATGGTCATCTCCGAAACAATTTGCAGATCCGCTTCTTTATCACTTCTAATATTTGCAAAGGCATTTGTGCCTTTATAAACGTTTGCAGCCACTTTTACATCTATTCCGTTTTTAGGAGCTGTCTTGTTACCGGGTAAATACACCCTTCCCGATACAGTTCTGCCCTTGATGATTGTAAGATTGACACTTGTTGCATTACCGGAGCTTATGCTTACCTTGGAGGCTTCGCTTTCGTAAGGTGTAGTACCTCCGTTACTGAAATATCCGTACTTAACATAACCTCTTTTATCTATATAGTAATTCACATAAAAATCAGACACTGAATTACTCGTTATATTTATAAAATATTTTAATGAAGTACTTCCCTCAGGTATTATAAAATGGTTAAGGAATGGAGGACCATCATAGTTTAAACCCGCTCCTTCAGCAGCAACGAATACTGAAAGTCCGCCTTTTGGTGCGGTTTCGCCATAAGGAAGAGACAAATTGCCTGAAATATACTTAGATCCTGCCAGTATAAGTTCAATGCCCGTAAAATCCGACGAGCCCACGTCGATATAGCCTGCACTGCTCTTTTTTGATACAGTTCCGGCTTTGTTGTAGAAGCCTGATGACAAGCAGCCTTCGCTATTTGTCTCGTATCCAAGAATATATTTGTACTTGTTGTTGTTTTCAAGTACTGTAAAGCTAAATTGTACTTGTGTTTGGTTTTCGGGAATAACCATAGTTTTATTGTAAATATAATCGGGTTTGTATTTTGAGTTTTTATATGCTTCATCAGGAAAACCCAACTCCAAATAAACGGCAGTTCCTCCTTGAGGAGCTTTATTGCCGTTTGGAAGACTAATTGTACCTGAAACAACTCTTTTACTCAATATGTTCAAATCAACTCCTGAAATATTACTGTCCTTTGGAATGATTGCTCCGGCAAGTTCAACATCAAACACGCTGCCGTCAGGACTATAGTAAGCTGTTTTTGATATATTTCCTGCTCCTTTTGGTATGTAGTATCCGATTCGGTAGTTGCCTGACAGTCCTTCTTCAGGTATAAATATTGAGTAATTTTGAAATGATGAATTACTTTTAAGTGTTACAGTTGTGCTGTATGTTTTACCAGAGTCTTGTTCTGCGAAAATGTCAATAGCAAGATCATTAACCAGGCCTATATTCTTTAAAGAAATCTTTCCCGAGACGGTTATGCCTTTTTGGCCTCCGGAAACCGGAGTAACTGTTGGTGAAGGGGTATTTGAAGCTATAGCAGAAGGAGAAGCTCCAAAGTTGTATTCTGCAACGGCTATAAAGCTGCTTTCAAGACTTTTGCCAACAGCATATATCTTGTTGTTTACATAGAATAACGAAATACCTTCTTTGTCTAAAGGCATCTTTTCTTTTTTTATCCAGTCGCCTGAATATGTATCATATTCGTAGAAATTACCATCATTGCTGTCTGCTTTTCCAACAGCATATATTTTGCCATTTGCCGATGTTACTGAGCTGATTTGTAAATGGGTGCTTTTTAACACATTCCATTTGTCGCCGTCTATATCATATTCCTCAATAGAATTTAGGTTTATTGAACCTCCTGTTGCCCAAAGTTTGGTTCCGTTAACAGCAAGAGAGTGATTAGCTCTTTCATGGTTTGTGCCGGATATTGGTGACCATTTGTCATTTGCAGGATCATAGACTTCAGCGGTTTTGATACTTTGGGGATCTTCTCCGCCGCATATGTATATCCTGCCTTTATATGCGGCAGCTGCTCCACCCATTCTGCTGTATAGGGTAGAAGCCTTCGGATCAAGTTTCCCCCTCACCGGGTCATATTCATACATTTTATTTGAGCCTGATATAATGTATATTTTATCGCCTAAGGGGACTAAGATAGGCTTGCTGCTTAAATCTATAATACTTGGATCAAGGGTGCCGACCTCAAACCATTTATTGCTGTCCGGTTCATAGCATTGCACCTTCCGGTCACTGCCTATGATGTATATCTTACCGTTTAAGGCTGCGGCAGAAAAACTGTTTTTTCCATAATCCATGCTGGATTTGGTTTTCCATGTGTCTGACTGAGTATTAGGGGATTCTGAAGGTGCAGCAGTCGCAGCAGGGGTTGCTGTAGGTATGGTTGGGGTATTTGTTGGAGATGTACCCGGTATATAAATTTTAGCATATTCCAGGGCACTTTTCGCATCTACAATCCCTCCGCAAGCAATGCTTCCTTGTAAATTTATATATTTGGTGTTAACGGTACTTTTTATAATAGTTGACAGGTCACTGCCTTTAAGGCTTGAATTGCAGCTTGATAAAAGTGCTGCAGTGCCTGATACAAAAGCTGCTGCCATGGAGGTACCGTCGTTGAAGCCGTATGAGTTATCCGGAAGAGTGCTGTAGATATCAACTCCAGGTGCAGCAACATCAACCAGCTTGCCATAATTGGAAAATGGAGCCAAACTTCCCTGATTATTTACTGCACCTACCGAAATGATATTGGGAAGGCGATATGAAGCAGGGTATAAAGGACTAACACCTGTATCGCTTTTTTCATTTCCTGCACTGCAGACAAAAAGTATGTCGGAATTTTTCATTGCCTGCTCCAAGGCATAATTGTAATGGGTGTCGCTAAAACTGCAGTTAATTATTTTGACACCCATTTTTTTGGCATACTCAATGGCTTCTAATGCATCGCTTGTATAGCCTGACATTCCGTTCATAAATTTCAAAGGAACAAGCCTAACTCCGCTTGCTATACCTCTTATTCCGGCTGAGTTTGCACCTGCGGCAATAATTCCGGCCAAATGAGTGCCGTGGTCATCTTCCTCTCCATCATAAACACTACTGTCGGAATTTATAAAATCCCAGCCGCAATAATCATCTACATATCCGTTCTGATCATCATCTATATTGTTTGCCGGATTTTCTGTAAAGTTTTTATACATGGAATCTCTAAGATCCTCATGATTTAAATCTATCCCTGTATCCAAGATGCCCACCAAAACCCCGCTGCTTGTGTTTATCATATCCCACGCAGCAGCTGCATTGATGTCAAAACCTATAAAACCGGGCTTTCCGTTTATGTCCTGCCCGGAGTTTGAGAGGCCCCACTGCTTAATAAAATCAGGGTCCTGTATATTAATATTTTTATATAACCTGTAATCAGGCTGAACAAAATCAACATTGCTGTCATCTTCAAAAAGCCTGAGGGCATATTCCAATTCCTTGGAGTCTGAAAACTCAACAACATCTGTTTTTGAAAGCCTGTTATAATGCTGAAACCTAATGCTTTTTAGCTTCTTGGCAATATTATTTTTCGATAGAGAACTTTTTTTATGGTCTTTAAATTTTATAAGAAGCCTCTCGGTATCTTTTGGAATAGTTTTACCCCTGTGAGGTAATAATGATATATCAGACTCATTTAAGTCTGAACCGAATGAGTATGATGATAGAGCGGATATTAAGATGAAAAAACTTAAAATAGTGCTGAGTATTTTTTTGCGGCTCGTCATTGAAACCATTCCTTTCATAAAAAGGTTTTATATGCTTTAGTTTTGATTGTCCAAATTTAAATTATATATTTGTATTTATTGCATGTCAATAATGTCTTACAGTGGATAATGCAGAGAGCAAGCAATCCCAAGGCGTGGAATTTGTGTCTAAAATTTAAAATTTCTTTTTTATAATGATTGTTTTAAAACGCTATGGTATAATTGAAAAAAATCGCTTGTTATTAAGTATGAATCAATCAAAGCAAAGGCGGTATAATATATGACAAATAAAACTAAGGTTTTAATAATTGATGACGATATTAATATCTGTGAACTTATACGTTTATACTTAGAAAAAGAGGGTTTTGAAGCGTTCCCTGTTTATAACGGCATTAAAGCACTTGATGCATTTAAGGAGAATACACCCAACATAGTCATTCTGGATATAATGCTTCCGGGAGCAGATGGCTGGCAGGTCTGCCGTGAGATCAGAAAGATTAGCAGTATACCCATAATCATGCTAACTGCGAAGGGAGAAACCTTTGATAAGGTTCTTGGGCTTGAGTTGGGGGCTGACGATTATATGGTCAAACCCTTTGAGCCTAAAGAGCTTGTAGCAAGGGTCAAGGCAGTACTTAGAAGATATGAGCATAAGGAAATAGATGTGCAGGAGGTTGTGTACCCAAATCTGGTAATAAATAGGACGAATTACTCAGCAAAGGTAAACGGCAAGGAGATTGAGTTTACCCCAAAAGAATTGGAGCTACTGTTCTTTCTTGCATCCAATCCCAACAAGGTTTTTACCAGGGAGCAGCTCTTGGAGCAGGTATGGGGGTTTGATTTCTATGGAGACTCAAGGACAGTCGATGTACATGTAAAAAGACTTCGGGAAAAGATGGAGCTTGATAACCAAATGTGGCAGCTGAAGACTGTGTGGGGTGTGGGCTACAAGTTCGAAGTAAAGTAGCGGGTAAATAGAGGTAATTATGTTCAAATCAATCTTTAGAAAGCTTTTGGTACTTTTTATTTCCATAATCATTTTAAGTTTTTCCATAACAGGTGTCATGCTTTATTACATGCTTGACAGTTTTGTGTACTCCGAAAAGCAAAGAAATTTAATGCAGTATGTGGAATGGCTGAATATTGCATTTTATAACTATGTAAGTAACAGCAGGCAAATGCCTACATATGAGCCTGCATTCAAGGATGCCCTGAATGAATACATGAAGCAGATTATGAATCAAACCAATTCCTATGTATGGATTGTCACCGAGGAAGGGTATGTTTGGTCTGCACAGCCTGATCTCAATTCAAGAAGAATGTATGATATAAGGAGTAAGCTTATTTTTGAAAATGGGTTTTTTATGCTTCCTGATGAGAAACAGTACAGAAAGGTCATGCTCTCAGGGAATGATGTGGTGGAAAAAAATGATTTATACGGTCTCTTTGATGAAAAAAGGCTCACCATTGAAAAAGCTATAAAAACTAAAAACCAGAGCGGAAATGATGAGGTTATTGGGGCTGTGTTCCTCAGTACTTCCATCCCTGACGTGTATGAGCTCCAAAGATCTATTATCAGGTTTTATATGAATGCTGTGGGTATTTCCGTTATAATCGTCATACTGTTGGCTTATATATTCTCCAGAAGATTATCCAAGCCGTTGAAAGAAATAAATGAAACGGCAAGGATTATAGCAGGCGGAGAGTTCCAAAAACGTCTCAACATAAAATCAAGGGATGAAATTGGAGAATTGGCAGTGAGCTTTAATAATATGATTGAAGCACTCGGCAATCTGGAGGAGATGAGAAGGGCATTTATAGCCAATGTTTCCCATGAATTAAGAACACCAATGACTTCCATAAGAGGTTTTATTGAAGGTATACTTGACGGTACCATACCTCTTGACAGGCAGGATTATTATCTTACTATTGTAAGGGATGAAGTTAACCGCATGAACAGGCTTGTAAATGATATTCTAGATCTTGCAAGGATGGAAGCCGGTGAGGTCAAATTAAATCCCATTGATTTCGATATAAATGAGCTTATTAGAAGAACTGTTATAAAGTTGGAAAGTCTTCTGGTAAGCAAGAACATAGATATAGAAGCTTACTTTGAGGTGGATGACATGTATGTTAACGGAGATGTGGATTCCATTGAGAGGGTTATTATAAATTTAGTTCATAATGCTGTTAAATTCACTCAGGAAGGTGGAAAAATAAAAATAAGCACCTTTAGAAAAAGAGACAAGGTATGCATATCAATAGAGGATAATGGCCCTGGTATCAGCAGCGAAGAAATCAGCCTTATCTGGGATAGATTTTATAAATCGGATAAATCCAGAGGTAAGGATAAGTCAGGTACGGGTTTGGGCCTTGCAATTGTCAAGAACATTGTATCGGAGCATGGACAGGAGATATTTGTTGAAAGTGAGCCGGGGCATGGAGCCAAATTTACGTTTACCCTAAATAAATCAGCAGATAGAGGGGTTCAAAGTTAACAAATTGTTCATATTTTTTTAAAAATACTTTTTTACAATAGTATTATAGAGGAACCAGAGAGGAGTTTTGATGATGGATAACATGAATTTAGGAAATAATGAATTGGAAAAAAAGGAACCTATGCCTGAAAACGAAAACAATACAAATTATGAAGCAGCAAGGGAAAATGAATATAACCCAAATCCATATGGGGCAGAGGCAGGAGATTATAATGCCAATCTCGATGCAAGCACAAATATAGCTGGAGTTACTGCTCAGAATACAGGAAGTGATATGGTCGAAAGTAAGATTGTGGAAGTTGCAAGCTATAATAATGGTGACAATGGTGCCAATGGTGCCAATGGTACTAATTATGGCAATCCAGGTGATAACATGAGAAAGGGCTCGTTTTATTCAGAGTCGGTGAAAAAGCCTCATAGGACAAGAAATGCCAGCATAATTCAGCTCATTATTGTTGCAGTGGTAAGCTCCATGATTGGCGGAACAGTAGTAGGATCATATTTTCAGTTTTTAGCACCTGCTGTACAACCTTCATCAAAAAGCTTTTTCAGTAATTTGGTCGGTAATAATGATAAAACCGATACTACTACGTCTTCAAATGAAAGCACCGGTACTGTAAAGAAGGTTGAAATTATTCAGAATGAAGAGTCTGTTGTAACAGCAGTTGCTGAAAAGGTAAGCCCTTCAATTGTTGGTATCAGGGTAACATTCAAAACCAGAAGCTTTATATTTGATATGAGCCAGGAGGGAAAATCAGAAGGTTCAGGTATTATTATAAAGAGCGACGGCTACATCATGACAAACTATCACGTTATTGAATCTGCCGCTGCAGGCACCCGCGGAAGCAATGCCAAGCTTGAAGTTATCCTTCCAAACAAGAAAGATAAGCCATATGAAGCAACTATCATAGGCGGGGATCAAAAAACAGATTTGGCTGTAATCAAAATAAATGAAACAAACCTTCCGGCAGTTGAGTTCGGTAACTCAGATAAACTAAAGATCGGGGAATTGGCAGTAGCAATAGGTAACCCTGCAGGCCTTGAATACATGGGATCTGTTACAGTTGGAGTAATCAGCGGCTTAAATAGATCAATACCTATAGATGATGGAAAAGAACTCAAGCTTATTCAGACAGATGCGGCTATAAACCCTGGTAACAGCGGCGGTGCATTGCTCAATTCCAAGGGGCAGGTAATAGGTGTCAACACTGCCAAAATCGGAGAAAACGGTTTTGAAGGACTGGGATTCGCAATTCCGGTTAATAAAGCCAAGGAAATTACCGACAGCCTTATGCAGTACAAATATGTTAAGGGAAGACCCCTTCTTGGAATTGAAAGTGATCCCGACTTCAATGAAGAAGTAGCAAAACAGTATGATGTTCCTATGGGAGTATTGGTCGCACAGGTTACACCTTTCTCGGGAGCTTACAAGGCTGGAATGAAACCTGGAGATATAATCACAAAGTTTGACGGAAAAGCTGTTAAGTCTGTTAATGAAATCAATGATCTGAAAGTAAAACGCAAGCCTGGTGATACAGTTCCGGTAGTAGTTTACAGGGATGGAGAGACCATTACATTGCAGGTGCAGCTTACTGAAGACAAGGGAGTAGTTAAAAAGTAAGTTAATTAGATAAGTTTAAAAGGTGTTGGGGCATAAGGCTTCAGCACCTTTTTTGAATGACTGGGAAATTATGAATAGATCTTATCGCTAAAGGTTAAGAAGCCGATATTATAATTGTAATGTGAGATAGCTTTTGCAAAAAGGTAATATTAAGTTATATCTGCAAAAATAGTGCGTAAAAATAAAAATTTGAGGAGAGATTGCTAATGAATAAAAATGAAAGCCCGAAAGACAATCAGAGAAAAGTAGAATCTATAGATGAAACACAAAATAAAAATAGGGAAAGCAAGATCAAGAATGCAATAAATAGCTCTAAATCCACTGAAGTATTGGCTAAAGCAATAAAGTCCATGCTGAACAAAGAGGAAGATTGATCTATTACTTTACAACAATCAATGTTCATAATAAATCAATAAATTGCTATAATAAAAAATAAAAAAGATTACGATATAGTAGAAAGCAGGCAGTATATGAAAAAGAACAATATAATTTCAGATAAGAAAATAGAAAAGGTATTGGAGATGCTGGACAAAACCTATCCTGATGCACATTGTGAGCTGAATTTCAGGACACCGTTTCAATTGCTGGTGGCCACTATGCTAAGTGCACAGTCAACGGATAAAACCGTAAACAAGGTTACCGATAAATTGTTTGTAAAATATCCGACGTTGGAGGAGTTTTTAGAGCTTGATCAAAGTCGGTTAGAAAATGAAATTAAGGAAATCGGACTTTATAAAAATAAGTCAAAGAATATTAAAGAGATGTGTAAAATACTGGCAGAAAAGTTTCAAGGCAGGGTTCCAGACAACATGGAGGATTTGGTTTCCTTGCCTGGGGTAGGAAGAAAGACAGCAAATGTTGTTTTAAGCAATGCATTTGGCATACCTGCTATAGCGGTTGATACTCATGTTTTCAGGGTTTCAAACAGGATTGGCCTGGCTGACGGGAAAAATGTAGATATCACTGAGGAGCAGCTAAGAAAGAACATACCCATGGACAAATGGTCAAAAGCCCATCACTTGATTATTTGGCATGGAAGAAGGATTTGTCTTGCACGAAAGCCAAAGTGCGAGGCTTGCCCCATTGCAACGGATTGCCGATACTATAAGGAAGAAGTAGCCGATAAATAGAAATAATAAATAAATTGTTAAAAGAGGTGTTGCTATGACTACCGAAGCAAACGATATGATTTTTTCTCTGGATATCGGTACAAGAACAATTGTTGGGATTGTAGGCTATATGGAAAAGGATAAGTTTAAGGTAGCGGCAGCAGAAGTGGTAGAGCATAAAAGCAGGGCTATGCTGAACGGGCAAATCCACGACATTGAGAAAGTCGCCGAGGTAGCAGGTGAGGTAAAGGAAAAGCTGGAAAAAAGAATCGGAATGAAGCTGGAAAAAGTGGCAATTGCAGCAGCAGGAAGGGTTCTTAAAACATGCGAGGTAAAAGTTGAAAGAGAAGTGGATGAGGGAGCACTTATAGACAGAGAGCTTATTAACGGTCTGGAACTGGAAGGCATACAAAAGGCACAGGCAATTCTTGATGAGCAAGAGTCTTCCACGGGACAAGCAAAGCTTTATTGTGTGGGATACAGTGTTATAAACTATTATCTCAATGGATATGTAATATCAAACCTCATTGACCATAAGGGTAAAACAATATCAGCCCATATATTGGCTACTTTCCTTCCCCATGTGGTAGTGGACAGTCTTTATACCGTTATGAACAAGGTTGGCCTTGAGGTGATAAATCTTACGCTGGAGCCTATTGCTGCCATTAATGTGACTATACCAACAGAGCTCAGACTGTTAAACCTGGCACTTGTGGATATAGGGGCAGGTACTTCAGATATAGCTATAACAAGGGATGGAAGCGTAGTTGCATATGCAATGGTTCCTTTAGCAGGAGATGAGATAACTGAGAGAATAGCAAGGGAATACCTTTTGGACTTCAATACTGCAGAGGATATAAAGGCTTCTCTTTCCAAAGCAGCATCAGACAACATAACCTTCAAGGACATTATGGGGAAAAAGCATGTTGTTAAGGTCGCTAAAATACTTGACGATATCAAACCTGCCATACAAAACCTGGCTGCTGTCATAGCACAAAAAATTCTTGAACTCAATCAGAAGGCCACAAATGCAGTCTTCCTTATAGGAGGAGGCAGTCAGGTACCGGGTCTTTCTCAAATGATAGCTGAAATATTAAATTTGCCTCCGGATAGAGTTGCCCTACGAAACCGCGATAATATCAATAATATAAAATTCAGCGGCAAGAAGCTTACGGGACCGGAAGCAATAACTCCTATCGGAATAGCTGTAACAGCACTTATACAAAGAGGCCACGATTTTATGACAGTAAAACTAAACGGAAAAAAAATAAGGCTTTTTAACTCTAAGAAACTTACTGTTGCAGACTCACTGGTTCTTACAGGTTTTGACCCGAATTCTCTTATAGGAAGATCGGGTAAAAGCATTAGATTTACATTAAACGGAGAACCCTTGTTTATAAAAGGCGGATATGGACAAGCAGCAAGTATATTTGTAAACGGAGAAGCGGCAAGCCTTGATACTGTTTTGAAGCCGGGAGATGATATAAACATTGAACCTTCTGTACAAGGCAGGGATGCTGAGGCTAGGCTATGTGATTACATTAATATACTTCCCCAAAAAAATATTACATTTAATGGAGATATTATATATGCAGGAACTCAAATATTTGTAAATGGAAATGAGGAAAAGGACTATATAAATATATCCGACGGTGATTCCATACTTGTAAGGGATATAACAAGTGTAAATGACCTTTTGCAGATGTACGGCTTTGATATGGACGAATCCAGGATCATCGTCAATGGAAATGAATCGGATGAAACTTATACGCTTATAGAGGGTGATATAGTAGAAATTAAGCTTCAAGTTGGGGAGAACAATGATTTGAATGAGCCAAGTAATGCTGTAAATGATCCCATTATTAGCAATGGAGGACGATTTCACGATAATTCTTTCTATGTTACTATAAATGGTAAGGACACGGTGCTGAAGGGGGATAAGCCGCAATATATATTTATTGATGTGTTCAATCATATAGACTTTGATTTGTCCTCAGGCAAAGGAAATGCTGTGTTCAAGATTAACGGTGAAAAAGCGGCCTTTACAGATGAAATAAAGTCAGGTGACATAATTGAAATATGCTGGGAGCCATCATAATTTCCTGTGACATAATAAAATCCCTTATTTCCAGTTAGGCATAATATAAGGCATCACTCAGGGTGATGCCTTATATAATTGATAATTCAAAACAATAAAAAAGTGATAGATATTAGATTTTTTATCTGATTATTTGAGTTTATCCTTTAAAATCTGTGATATCTCCTTATCAAAATCATTAAGCTCTTGTTTGGTAACAATTTCGATTTTGTTCTTAATTTTAACTTGTGCATTTTCTATAAGACCTTGTTTTTGTGAATCCATTATGTTTTCGATATTTTTCCCCTTCTCCTTGATTTTCTTCTTGGCAAGATCAGTTTCTTGTGCTACATACTGATTCAGGTTTTGAATTACATCACTTATGAAGCTGTCCAAATACATGGAAGTTTCAGTCAAAGTTTTGTCCTTGGTATCTTCCAATTGAGCTTCAACTGATGCTGTACTTGAGTCTGCCATGGAGGCTACTTTGTTTTTTAGCATGTCAATAAGATCAAATCCCAATGTTTCGGCCATAACAATTTGTACTGCAAAACTGAATACAGCAACTATGGCCAGTATCAGCATAGCCTTTTTGAACTTTCTCATTTGAATTCCTCCGTAATATTACTTGTATTTATATGTGAGACATATTTCGTGTTATCGGAATTATTCAAATGAGAATTAACCGGTAATATTTTCATCAATTGCGTCAATATATTTTTAGTGAATTGACAATATCGGTAAACAGCTTCTTTTCATAGTTGTTCCATGACTCTTCCGGAAGGAAATAGCTTACTCTGTAAAGTTTGTCATTTTTCTGCATGAAAACCTCATTACACTTTATTTGTTTTTTGTTTTTACCCACTATGGAATAGTCCCATATGTACCCATCAAGGGTATTAAATCTTGCAGGCTTGGAGCTGAAGTACTGATAATCAAGCTGTGAGTTGGATTTGGCTTTATCAAGGAACTCCTGAAGAGAATAGGATAGATTCCAAACCTGAACAAAGCCATTGGAATAATCGGATTTGAATTCAATATGGTAAAGAATATCACTTCCTGAAAATTCCCTTTCGTTTATATTAAAAACTGATGGATAATCGAAGCCAAATTTGCCTTTGTCCGATATAAAGCTTCTGAAAGTCTCTGTCCTGGGCTTAATAAATGGAAGCCCCGTCTCAATTGTGTCATCCTTGTTAATCTCATTTACAAACACGTTTTCAACTTTGAATTCTGCAGGGCACGAAAAGGATAAACAATTGTTAATTGTTAACCTGTAATTCATGCTTTTGCCTAAAATAAAGTTGATAAGGATGAATAAAGCAAACCATGCAAAGATTAGTATGCATGTCCTAATCAGGGTTTTTTTGTAGTTTTTGATGAATATAACATACAAGTAAATCACTCCAGCTTCTCATATTGTTTTTGTTGTTTTTAATAAGTAATATATATTCAAGCTGGAAAAATAGTATTCATATAAATCAAAATATTCACGAAAATTGGATAATTGAATATACTAGTAATATAATAATGCCGGGAGTGGTTATTATGAAGATTTTGGTATTAAAAATGCCCAAGATAGTTGGGAATATACTTAAGAAAGTACTAAAGATGGGTTAAAAACTGTAAAAAATAAAAAAGCTTAATGCTTTTTTATTTTTTAGTGTCTAAGAAATTATGGTGTATTGTACACCACAATTTCTCACGACAACAATCAAGATTTCAAAATCGCTAAGGATTTTGTTATAAGTCTAAGATAATTTTATACAGCTCTTGTTACTTTGTTTGAACGCAAGCATCTTGAACAGATATATATTGATTTAGTTGTTCCTTTATCAACAATTTTTACTTTTCTGATGTTTGGTTTCCAACTCCTGTTAGTTTTTCTGTTTGAGTGGCTCACTCTCAATCCGAAGAGAACGTCTTTGCTGCAAACTTCACACTTTGCCATTTATATCTACACCTCCTTTTAGTCTGGAGAAATATTTATATTAATAATTAATTGCTTTACCCAAAGCAAATATAATTCTAACACAACATATGTGGATACTGCAAGTGATTTTTACAAATTTTATTTAAAAATTTATAGGGTAAGCCATTTTGCAGCCTTAATGTGTATATGATAAAATACAGATATAAAAATACAAAAGGAAGTTAAGCGAACGGAGAAATAAATATGAAAGGGACCGGAAACTATAATGTTAATGAGATAATGAGAAAGCCCTTAAAATATTTAAAAGGCATTGGAGAAGTCAGGGAAAAACTTTTTCACAGGCTGGGTATTTTTAATATAGAAGATATAATATCATATTTTCCTCGTGAATATGAGGACAGGAATAATATAAAAAAAATAAATATACTAGAGGACGATGAAAAATGTGGGTTTGAGGGACAAATAGCATCCAGGGTCAATGAAAGCAGGCCTAGAAGAGGAGTTCTGATAAGCAAGCTTGTCATAAAAGATGAGACAGGCTCAATAACAGCTTGCTGGTTTAATCAGCCATATATTAAAAATGTATTTAAGCACGGTGAAAGATACAGATTTTTTGGAAGAATAACAAGAAAGTTTAACACTCTCGAGATTCAGAATCCTATTTATGAAAAGGTTGGGGATGAGAAAAGCAGCAAAATTTGCAGAATTGTGCCCGTTTATCCATCTACAATGGATTTGTCCCAGAATGTCATTAGGTCCGCTGTAAAAAGTGCAATGGAGGTTGTGGGCGGCAAGGTTGAGGAGACATTGCCTTTGTCTTTAAGGGCAAGCTATAAGCTGCCGGAGATTAATTATGCATTATCAAATATACACTTTCCCACAAGCTTTGAGGATTTCAAAAATGCCAGATACAGGTTGGTATTTGAGGAGCTTTTCTTTATGCAGATAGGGCTTTTCAGCTTAAAATCTACCTTAAGCAAGGAACAGAACGGTATTGAGTTTAGTAAAAATGAAGAAAAGCTGGATGAGTTTATAAAGTCATTGCCCTTCTCTCTGACCGGTGCACAGCAAAATGTTTTTGATGAGATAAAAAGGGATATGGAGAGCAAGAAGGTTATGAACAGGCTCGTGCAAGGGGATGTAGGCTCAGGTAAAACTGTTGTTGCCGCACTTGCACTGTATAAGGCAGTACTTGGCGGCTATCAGGGTGCTTTGATGGTGCCTACAGAGATATTGGCAGGTCAGCATTTTATAACCATGTCAAAGCTGTTTAAAGGGTTTGATGTCAATATAGCCTTACTTACAGGAAGCAAAACTGCAAAAGAAAAGAAAGGGATCCTTGAAGAATTAAAATGCGGCAGGATTGATATCCTCATAGGTACCCATGCACTTTTGGAGGACAGGGTGGAATTCAGTTCTTTAGGGCTTGTTGTTACGGATGAACAGCACAGGTTCGGAGTAAGGCAAAGAGCTGTTTTGTCAAAGAAGGGGAAGGATCCTGATGTTCTTGTAATGACAGCCACGCCTATTCCTAGAACCCTGGCACTTATATTATACGGGGATTTGGATATATCCGTTATAAATGAGCTTCCTCCAGGCAGAAAGCCTATTAAAACATATGCTGTAGATAACGGAATGAGGCAAAGGATATATGACTTCATAAGAAAAAAGGTAAAAGAGGGAAGACAGGTATATATGGTATGCCCCCTTGTGGAGGAATCGGAAGAAATTAGTGCCAGGGCTGCAAGTGAGCTTTCAGAGACTATTGCCGCAAATGATTTTAAAGATCTTAGGGTGGGGCTTATTCACGGCAAGATGAAGCCTAAAGACAAGGATGCAGTAATGACCGATTTTGTTAAGGGAAATCTGGATATTTTGGTTTCAACAACGGTAATTGAAGTGGGCGTAAATGTTCCTAATGCTACAGTCATGGTGATAGAAAATGCGGAGAGGTTTGGTTTATCCCAGCTCCACCAGCTAAGGGGGAGAGTTGGAAGAGGCTCGGAGGAGTCGTTCTGCATCCTTTTTAATGAGGGAAGGGGTGCTTTTGCCAAACAAAGAATGAAGGTAATGGAAAAAACCAATGATGGGTTTATCATATCGGAAAAAGATTTGGAGCTAAGAGGTCCGGGAGAGTTTTTCGGAACAAGGCAGCATGGCTTGCCGGAGCTTAAAATTGCAAACCTGTATAAGGATATGCAGATACTTAAAACGGCTCAGGATGCAGCCGCTAATCTGATAGCACAGGACCCCATACTTATTCGTGATGACAGCAAACTGATAAGGATGGCTGTAAAGGAACGATTTGCGGGAAAAATCGAAGGACTGAGCTTTTTATAATTGATATACGACATTTTAACTGCTTTATTGAAATGTTTATCATAAAACATATGCATAAAGCGTATATTGGGGTTGACAATTAGAAATCATAATATAAAATAGCATTATATGAAATAAAATGACATAATATGAAAGAATAAATGCCGCAATCAAATTCAATAGTAATGATTTAATATAATAATTTTGGAGGAATATTTATTTTAAGGGTAATATCTGGCTATGCAAAAGGGCATAAGCTTAAAACATTGGATAGTAATTTGACAAGACCTACCACAGATAGGGTCAAAGAATCATTATTTAATATTATAGCAGGATATCTCGAAGATGCATTGGTGCTTGATTTATATTCAGGGACTGGAAGCCTTGGAATAGAGGCTTTAAGCAGAGGGGCAAAGGAAGCGGTTTTTGTAGACCAATCCCGTGAATGTGCCGGCATAATAAAAGATAATCTTGTACATACAAAATTTCTGGACAAATCCCAGGTAGTTAATTGTGATGTCAGGTCAGCCATTATAAAGCTAACCGGCTCCGGTAAAAAATTTGACTTGATTTTTATGGATCCACCCTATAGTAAAAATTTTGTTGAAGAAACTTTAAATTACCTGGCAAATAGTGATATAATTATAGACAATGGTTTAATTATTGCGGAACATGACGTAAAAGACAAAGTTCCGGAGCAAGTTGGCGAAATTAAGCTTTATAGAAGCCAGAAATATGGAAATACAATGCTTTCGTTTTACAGCAAATAGTTATTAAGGCGGTTGGTAGTTTGAAGATTTGTGTTTATCCAGGAAGTTTTGATCCGGTGACCAATGGTCATCTGGATATTATAGATAGGGCTGCAAAGCTTTGTGACAAGCTGATAGTTGCGGTTCTTGTCAATTCAAGGAAAAATCCTACTTTCTCACTTGATGAAAGGGTGGGTCTTTTGGAGAAGGTACTAAAGGATCGAGAGAATGTGGTTGTTGAATCCTTTGACGGCCTGCTTGTGGATTTTATAAAAGAAAAGAATGCATGCTCAATAATTAAAGGATTAAGGGCAGTGTCTGATTTTGAATATGAGCTGCAAATGGCATTATTAAACAAAAATCTCGACCCTGAAGTTGAGACCTTGTTTATGATGACCAATATAAACTATTTTTTCTTAAGCTCAAGTGCGGTTAAGGAGCTGGCAAGGAACAACGGAAATATTGAAGGCCTTGTACCTGAGTGTATAAGGGAGGATATTATAAATAGAATGGCAAGATGATTATAAATAAAAATCCTGCGATATAAAATGTATCTGTTCACTAAAATAAAAGAGAGTGGAGGAATATAATGGAGATCCTATCTATTTTGGAAACGTTGGAAGATATAATTGAAAAAAGCGTTAGCGTGCCATTTAGCGGAAGGTGTCTTGTAGATAGGGAGGAGGTACTGGAAATCATAAAGGAAATGAGGCTCAAACTTCCAGACGACTTAAAACAAGCCAAGTGGGTGAAGGAAGAAAGACAAAGGATACTTATGGAAGCCCAGAAGGAAGCTAATAATGTAGTGAGGGAAGCTGAAAGTAAGATTGCTTCATTGGTTGATGAACATGAAATTACAAAGCAGGCATACGATCAAGCGAATGAAATAATATCAAATGCTCAAAAGAACGCAAAAGAAATAAGGTTCGGAACAAGGGAATACGCCGACAGCATATTAGATAAGGTTGAGGGTATTCTAAAAGAAGCTTTGGAAGTTGTTCAAGCCGACCGAAGTGAACTTAAGTAAACTAATGCTCTTATATGTATAAATTCCTGT
>NZ_DATCTU010000081.1 GCF_036567765.1 Pseudobacteroides sp. | reverse complement strand
GAATAAACAACTGCAACTTTATAGTTGGATATGATGCCAATGTATTGGAATATAAGAGTGTAGCAGCAGGAGATATAGTACCACTTGCAGTAGCTAACTTTGTAAGCAATAAATCATCAGAAGGCAAGATAAACTTCCTGTTTAATGATGCAACACAAAAAGATATGCAAATAGTAAACAGCGGAGTGTTTGCAAGTATAACATTTAAAGTAAAGAGTACTGCAGCAAATGGTATATACAGTGTAAGCAAGGATTCAGTAGGATCATTCTCAGGATTGATAGATGGAATAATGACACCCATTGGAGCGAGTTTTACAGATGGTAGTGTGACAATAGAAACTGTGCCATCTTCAACAGTAACATCAACACCTGCAACAACACCAGCTACAGCTACAGTAACCCCAACTGCAACATCGGCAACACCAACAACAGCGACTGTAACTCCAACTGCAACACCGGAAACAACACCAACAACAGCGACAGTAACTCCAACTGCAACACCGGAAGCAACACCAACAACAGCCACAGTAACTTCAACTGCAACACCGGAAACAACACCAACAACAGCCACAGTAACTTCAACTGCAACACCGGAAACAACACCAACAACAGCGACTGTAACTCCAACTGCAACACCGGAAACAACACCAACAACAGCAACAGTAACTCCAACATCAACATCGGTAACAACACCAACAACAGCAACACCGTCCGCGACACAAGCACCTGTAACTCAGCAACCACCTGTATCACAAATACCAGGGGGGAATCCAAGTGTTGCTGCAAGTGCAACACCGACTACAACAACACCGACACAGACATCACTGGCTACTCCTACACCTACTGCGACTCCTATTATTGTTGTGGAGCCAACTACAGTAAAACCTGGTTACAATAAGGATGCAGACATAGCTGTATTTATAAGTTCAGACAAGAGTAGATACGAAGAGTCAAGTGAAATAACTTACTCAATTGAATACAAGAACATAGGTAAAGTTGATGTTACAAATGTTAAGTTAACAGCACAGATACCTAAGTTTACCGAAGTTCTTGATACAGCAAAGGGCACAGTTAACGGAAGCCAGATTGAATGGAATATAGGCAACCTTGCTGTTGGTGAATCATACATAAAAGAATATAAGGTTAAAGTTAATTTGTTGACAAAAGCTGAGGAGTATACAGATAATACAGCTGTGATTAGCAGCAATCAAACTATTAACATACCTGAAAACAATACTTCTGGAAATGATGACAAATCAACAATCAGAGTAATGTTATATTCTAACAGGTTTGCCCCAGGCAGCCACAGTGCTTACATTTTAGGTTATAAGGATAAAACGTTCAAGCCTAAACAAAATGTAACAAGAGCTGAAGTAGCTGCAATGTTTGCTCGTATTATGGGCCTTGATGTAAAGAGTGGTGTAAAGAGCAGCTATGTGGATGTTTCTAGCAAGCACTGGGCAGTAGGTTATATCGAAGCAGTGACAAAGAGCGGTATATTTAAGGGTTATATGGATTCAACATTCCATCCTAATGCACCTATAACAAGAGCAGAGTTGGCGACAGTAATATTCAATTATCTGCATCTTAAGAATATTGCTCCATCAAAGTTACATTTCACTGATCTGAAAAAGCACTGGGCGGTAAACTATATTGAAGAAATTTACAGGTTTAAGTTGATTCAGGGCTACAGTGATGGAACATTTAGACCAAACAACAACATAATACGTGCAGAAGTTGTTACAATGATCAATAGAACGCTTTATAGGGGACCTCTTAAAGTAACAAAAGCTTCATTCCCGGACGTAGCATCAAACTATTGGGCTTTTGGAGATATCGAGGAAGCTTCTAGAGACCATAAATACATTAGAGATGAAAAAGATGGAAGTGAATTACTGCTTGAAAAATAAGATTTACAATTAATTGATGGGCATTTTTAATTAAGTTCACCGCATAAATCGCAGGGAGAGTTGTAATACTGCTTAGGACAGCAGAATTCAACCTCCCTTTTTGCATGCATGGGTAATAATTGAGATGCTGAAATAGTAATATTTGCATTTTTTTAGAATATATTAAAAGTGATTTATTATCTTACATCTTGAATATTTGTTGAGATATAACAGGTATAACAAAAAAGGATGGCAGTTAAATGCAAATATATATAATGTTATTAGTTTTAGGGCTTGTAATAATTCTTTTGAGCTGTGAGCTATTTACTAACGCAATTGAATGGTTTGGAAAGAAGCTTAAAATGGGAGATGGAGTCATTGGGAGCATTTTTTCGGCAGTGGGTACTTGCCTGCCTGAAACATTGATACCTATAATAGCAATAATAAAATCGACGGGTGAAGGGGAAGCTGGTTCTAGTGATGTAGGGATAGGTGCAATACTAGGTGCACCGTTTATGCTAAGTACACTGGCATTCTTTATCACTGGATTAAGTGTCATAATATTTAGTAAAAAACGAAAAAGCGAAACTAACATTAAGATAAACAAAAAGATTTTAAGCAGAGATATATCATTCTTTTTGATAATGTACCTAATTGCAATAGTAATGTCTATTACGGATAATTTTAGAACCAAAACTATTGTTTCTGCCGTGTTAATTTTAATGTATGTATACTATATTATTCTAACTGTAAAATCTGATAAAACATCAGTTGACAGGCTTGAAAAACTATATTTACTGAAGTTTTTTGATGTTAAAGTAAGTTTGACTGCTATTTTGTTTCAACTTGTAATAGCTTTAACAGGAATTATTGCCGGTTCATACATTTTTGTATCTAATATAGAAGGAATAGCTGAATTTTTGAATGTTTCCCCTATGATCCTCGCTTTAATAATCACTCCTATTGCTACTGAACTGCCTGAGAAATTTAACAGTATTATATGGATACGGAAAGGGAAAGATTCTCTTGCACTTGGGAATATCAGCGGTGCCATGGTGTTTCAAAGCTGCATACCTGTTGCTATTGGTATTATGTTTACTTCGTGGAAGCTTAATCATACTGCATTAGTAAGTTGTTTGCTATCTCTAGTGGCAGCATCTATTGTATTATTATGGATAAAGCTAAAAAAAGTGTTGACACCTACACCTTTTATATTGTGCGGAATAGAATATATCATATTTATTTTGTATCTTTTAACAAAAAATTAAACAGGAACAGAGTAAACTAAAATATAACATATAGTTTAACAAAGAAAATCTATAAATACAAATGATCTGAATATAAAAACTGACCTTTTATTGACAAGGTCAGTTTAACAATCAGTTTATCAATTTAAAAGATATTATTAAAGTTAAAAGATTCCTTTTGCGGAATGTGGTTTACATACTGCTTTAAGTTTGCAAGCTCTCCTAGAGATAAGACACTATTTTTTGCTTTGATATATTCTTTCATACGGGTAAGTGAGTTGTCTATATTATCAATTTCTACATGATCAATTAGTAAAGCCCAAGTTCTTGATGACTTTTCCCACTCTTTTTCCAGGTTGGTAAGTTCATTATTTGCGTTTGTCCAATTATCAGCTCTTGAATTTGCCTCTACGTTTCTTATGTGGGTATCTATTTTGCTGGCTGAATGGCTTAAATAGTATGAACTGGCAATACTGAAAGCCAGCATGGCAGATACTAAAAGGATAGTTCCAACAATTACTTTCGTATAATGCAATTTAATATCCCTCCTTAGTTCTGGGCTTTTTTCTGAAAGTAGACTTTTCCGCTAGAGTCCAAGCTGACAAATAAAGCATCTTTTGTATTGTTGATACCGCAATTATTTAATTCATTCATCAGCCACTTTTCATCGAGCTTAGCCTTTTTAAGATTATTATAGTTAACATCACCGTCAATTACCAAGTCTAGTGGTATGCCTTCATAGTTAGTTTCTATTTTTATGTCTTCAGGGGTAAGGGGCCTCTTTTGAGATTTTGGAATAATGCTAAGCTGGCCATTTGTCTCGAGAATAGCATACTCAACGTCTGAAATATTGCTTGTGCCCTTAATTCTAAGCTGTTCTAGCAGGTCGTTCATTGTGTATAGCTCCTTTCTTAAATTAACTTCATTAATCTTGCCGTTTTCTATAAGAATATTGGGTCTTCCACATATGATACTGCGTGCTTTGATACTTTTTAGGGATATTAGCGATAAGGTAATCTGTGCAACCAGCAAGGTAATAATTGGAATAATACCATTTACTAGAGGGATTCCGGTGTTTTGCATTGGGACGGCTGCCAATTCGGATATCATAATGGCAACTGCCAGTTCAAACGGCTGCAGCTGACCGATTTGACGTTTTCCCATTGCACGCATGACAATAACGACTATTAAAAAGAGTATGAGAGTTCTTATGAAAACTACTAACACAAAATCATCCTTTCAATTCATATTTAAATTAAACCTATAAAGCCCTTAAGGAACAAAATCCCAAAGGAATTTTGCAACCTTGGTTGTTATCGTGAGAAAATGTACTGTAGAATAAATCTATTGCTATTATTTATATTTTTACCTTGATTACCTCGGTTATGTATTAAAAATGATTTTTACATAATCAAATATATAAATGAATATATCAGGAAAAAATGCAAATCATATTTACTGATATGATAAAACTATTAATAATTTAAGGAGGGTAGCATATGTCACTTACTTCAAAAGAGCTTATGTTGGTGCAGGATAACATTGAGATGACACAAAACAGTATTAAAATTATGGAAAGCTGTGCAGAACTCTGTAACGATGCACAAATAAAAACTTTATGCCAGCAAATGGTGAAAGATCACAGAAATGATTTACAAACCCTTATAAAACATATTAACTCAGCCACTATACAGTAAGGAGGATAAGAAATGAGAAGTATATCTGATCAGGAAGTTATGTCCATTTTATTAAATGAACACAAGCTTGCAGCATCTTCTTTGACAAATCTTGTGCTTGAAAGCACAAATCAGTTTTTAAGAAATGATGCAACTGTTATTCTTACAAGTACATTCAATCATCAAAAGCAAATCTTTGATATGATGAACCAAAAAGGATGGTATAAAACTTCACTTGCAAGTCAGCAGGATATAAGTAAGGCTCAGCAGGAAGTAGCAAGAATTAACGTATAAAACTGTACATGAATCAATAAAAGTATAGAAAGATCAGGTAGACAGCAGTAGATGTCTGCCTGATTCTTTTTTTGTATGGGAAATTATTGTATGTTTCCACCATAATTCCTCATGACAGTAACCAAGCTCATTAAATAAATAATTAAAACAAAATAAAACGTTGAAAAAGCCCTCAAATATTTTATCTGAGGGCCCTCTAAATGCTAAACTACGAAGTGAAATTTAGCAATGAAGATTTAACTCTATTCACAGAATTTATTAATTATAAATCTTATGAATTATTATTAGTATTCAATTATGTGCTTTTTAACATTATGGAATAACTATTTTAGAGTTGTAATGTTAAAAAGCACCAGATACTATGCCAGAGTATTAATTACAATTATCTGGAAGTGTCGTTTAATTTTTCAGTAGGATAGCTGTTACCAGTGTATGACTGGAAAACCTTCTTAACTATATTACCGCCAACCTTTCCTGCTTCTCTTGCAGTCAAGTCGCCGTTATATCCCTGCTTTAAGTTTACACCGATTTCTTTAGCTATTTCATACTTCATGTTATCAAACTGAGTTTTGCTGTTGTTATTGTTGTTTGCCATTTCGTATCACCTCCCTTGTATACTCTTATTGTGTCTAAAAAACATTAGATTATAAGTAGTAAGTTTTGGTCGAGATTAAAAACAATTCCTTAACGTATTATGGTAATAATTTGATACAAAAGTTCGATAATTAATAACTTTATATATTAAAAGTGTGAATAATCTTACATTTGGTTTTTAATTATAGTATTATTTTTTGATTATTTTTATAGAGCATACTCTCTAAATAATAATTAAGCAAATTTATTATATTAGGCTGATTCAATTCATATATTTTGATATAAATATTTTAAATTTGAGGTGGATTGAGTGATTGGTCTAAAATGCAAAGCTTGTGTAATGATAATTTTCATAATGATTGTAAATATATGTGCTTATTCCTATTCAGATGATTTGAATGAAGGACAGCCGGTTATAAATGCATTTGTGTCCAAGCAGAAGGACCCTGATGCCACCGTTCCGGTAATTAATGCTCATGCAGCTATTGTAATGGATGCTAACAGCGGACGAATTTTATATTCTAAAAATGCCGATCAAAGGAAATACATTGCCAGCACTACAAAGATAATGACAGCTATAGTGACTTTAGAAAATGGAAATGTTGATGATGTTGTCACAATAAGCAAAAGGGCGGCAAGCATTCAAGGCTCAAGTATCAATTTAAGAGAGGGAGAAAAGCTGAAACTAAAGGAGCTTTTGTACGGATTAATGCTCAACTCGGGTAATGACGCTGCTATAGCAATTGCAGAGCATATTGGTGGAGATGTAGAAACATTTGTAGGCATGATGAATGAAAAAGCAAAGGAACTTAATCTTACAAATACTTCCTTTAAAACGCCCCATGGACTGGATCGTGACGGCCATTATTCCACAGCTAACGAGCTTGCTCAAATGACAAGATATGCACTGCGTAATCCCGAGTTTGCTAAGATATGCAAAACTGTTTCAGCAAGTATTACTGGCAGGAGCTTGTATAATACTAATGAAATGCTGGGCTTTTATCCGGGAGCAGATGGAGTAAAGACAGGATACACTGGTCAGGCAGGAAGGTGCCTTGTATGTTCGGCTACCAGAGATGGTTGGAAGCTGATATCTGTTGTTCTTGGATGTCCAACAAGGACTATCAGGGCTGACAGCAGCAGAAAAATACTGGATTATTCTTTTAAAAATTACAAACAGCAGACAATATTGAAGGCAGATGAAGAGCTTAAAAAAATATCCGTCATTAAAGGAAAAAAGAAGTTTGTTTCATTAACGGTCAATGAGGAAATTAAGTACCCCTTGAAGGATGAGGAGTTAAATAAGCTAAAACGGGTGGAGGATATACCGGATTCACTTGAAGCACCTATTGGTCAAGGAGTAGGGATTGGAAATATAAGCTTTTCTTTAAATGGAAATATTATCGCAAAGGTGCAGGTAAAAACAAAGCATGAAGTACCTCGCAAGGGGTTTTGGGATTATATGATTGATATGATAGCAAGCTGGTTCTCATATATGAATCCTTCTGCAGATAGTCAGCTTGCTATATGAAAAGTGATTAATCTTTCTAAGATACTCTTTAAAATACAAGGGGATAAAATTTATTATTATTGTAATAAAATGGGACATAGCTAAATATTTATATATATATAATATTAAAATTATGGAAGATACCAAAGAGGACTAATTATGAAGAGAACATTATGCGTTTATCCGAAAAAACTTAGGAAATTATTAATTCTGATTTATATCATCATTATTAGCATATCTATGGTGCAATCATTCTTTACATTTAATTCATATGCGGAGAGTGGAGGCACAGAAGAAGACAAACTTATTGAAGAGCAGGCAAAGTCGGAGGAAGCCAACCTTATTGAGGATCAGATGCAAACGCATTCAAACAGCGACATAAGGGAGCTATTTCCGGAATATGATCCTGAAGGATTTATAAGCAATGCGGCAAAAGGCAAATTTGACCTCAATATTAAAAGCCTTTTAAATGCCATACTGCGTTATTTTTTTAAAGAAATATACGTTAATGTTGATATTTTAATAAAGCTAGTTGTACTCATAGTTTTGTGTGCTATTCTTAAAAACCTTCAATCATCATTTTTAAGCGAGAGTGTCGGGGAGTTAGCCTTTTTTATATGCTATATAGTTATTGTTTCGGTATTGATTGTTAGCTTAAATTCGGTATTAACTATGGGAAGAGATATAATAGATGACATGGTTGATTTTATGCAGGCAACAATACCGATTCTTATTACATTGCTTGTCTCAAGCGGAAATATTACATCCGGAGGCATATTTCAGCCCCTTCTTGTTATGATAGTTGAAATTGCTGCAGCAATCATGAAGAATGTCTTTATACCGCTTGTTTTAATTTCTACTATATTATCATTAGTAAACAATGTTTCAGATAAGGTTCAGATTTCAAAGCTGGCCGCATTTTTAAAGCAAACAGGGACTGTTATTTTAGGGTTAATACTCACTGTTTTTATAGCAATTATCAGCATACAGGGATCCGTTGGTGCTGTGGTAGATGGTGTCTCAAGCAAAACGGCCAAGTTTGCAATTGGTGCATTTATACCAGTCGCCGGAAAATACCTTGCAGATGCTGCGGATACTGTCTTAGGCTGTACCCTGCTTATAAAAAACGCTTCAGGTATAGCTGTAATGATAGGAATAATAGCGATATGCCTTGTGCCATTGATAAAAATCTTTGCTTTAATTTCATTATATAAAATAACTGCTGTTTTGGTTGAACCTATAGCAGAGAAAAGAATTGTCAAATGTATCAATGATATTGCAGGATCTCTTACTTTTGTTTTGGGTGTTGTAGCTTGTGTGGCATTTATGTTTTTGATAGCAGTGACTGCAATAATTGCATCGAGCAGTATTTCAACAGCAATAAGATGAGTTTTGGAGGAGTATATGATTGAATTTTTAAGAGGATGGACTATTAATATAGTAACTTTGGTTATATTTATTGTTCTATTGGAGATACTCGTTCCTTCAGGCAAAATGAAGAAGTACATAAATCTCATTTCGGGTTTTCTTATCATGATCACCCTTATAACTCCTTTTTTGAAGTTTATCCAAAAGGAACAAGACTTAAAAGGTCTGGAGTTTTCGGAGACTGTAAACATTAACAAGATAGATATTGATCAAAAGAGTAAATTACTTAGTAAAAATCAATCAAAGCAAATAATTGAGGTGTATAGACAAAAAATTATAACCCAGTTGGAGAGTTATATAAAACAAAATGAAGAGATAGAATCTGTCAAGGCAGATGTGACAGTTGATGAAGACTCGAGCTCGGAAAAATATGGAGAGATTAAAAGAGTATACATGAGTCTCAATTTAAAAAAAAGCCGAGAGGAAAGCAATACTGAAATAAAGATGATACCAAAGGTAGAAAAAATCCAAGTTGGCCCTGGAAGTGGGATTTGGATAAGCAATGCCCATCAGATTAGCAAGAGCAAAACAGAATATGAAAACAATGTGGAAAGCCAGAGTGTAGACAGCAAGAATATTGAAGGCAGTAAAATAGACAATAGGCTTAATGCCCAATTGAAAAAGAAAATAAATGAGCTTTTGGGGGTGGAAGAAGAAAACATTATAATAACATGTGGCAGCGAAGGAACAAAAGCCCAAAGATAATTTACAAAAGGATGAATGGGAGAAGAGTATGATAGGGATTAAAGAATTATTGGAAAAGCTGTTTCAAAATAAAAACAAAAAGAAAATAATAGAAAACTCAGTAATAGTTATTATAATAGGAATAATTGCCATAGTGGCAGGAGGATCACTGTTCAAAAAGAGTGAAACTAAAAAAGAATCGCTAAATGAGACCACTATTAAAACCCAGGCGGCATCTGCAAAGGTAGAGCCATCAGAAAATGACTTTAATGAAAAGAAGCTTGAAGAGCTGCTAATGAAGGTAAAGGGAGCAGGAAAGGTGCATGTGATGGTGACATATGTATCAGGAAAAGAGATCGTACCAGCATATGACAAAAAGAGGAATGAAAGTGACACCCAGGAAAAAGATTCAGGTGGAGGGGTAAGAAGCATAAAGCAAAACGACAATGAAGACAAATTGGCTTATGAAGAAAGCCAGGGTAACAGTAAAAAACCTATAGTTTTAAAGGAATTGCTTCCTGAAGTCAAAGGTGTAGTGGTGATTGCAGATGGTGCCTCAGACCCGGAGGTTAAGGAAAGACTTGTAAGAGCAGTACAGGTTCTTTTGGATGTTCCTGTTCACAGGGTTGAGGTGCTAGAAAGCGGAGCTGGTTATGCTAAGTAATGATTGAAAAAAATAATGATTAAATAATTTTTTATTATAAATTTGTTCGTATATGAATATAAATTAGATGACAAGTATAAATGAGACATGAATATGTTAATTAAAAATATTTAAAAGGGGGATTTAGTATGATGGTATTTAAAAGAAAACAAATTGTTGTACTATCTTTAGTTTTAATGTTGGTGGTTGCAGGATATCTTCAGTACAGTTATAAAAAAGGCAGTACCTCGGTAAATAACGATAATTCAAGACTTGGCGAAGCTGTTTACGTCGATAGCGATTATACTGTTTCAGCTGATGATAAAGAAGCAGATAACAATAAGGATAAAAAAGAAGACAGCAAGGATGTAAAAAACAAAGATGAGAGCAAAGATAAATTAAACGATAAGGATAAAACAAAAGGTAGTGATACATCTGACAGAAAGACAAGTGAAAATTTGGATGCTTCAAAAGAGGCAAATGACTTTTTTGCACAGGCAAAGCTTGATAAGGAAGTGAGCAGGGGCAAAAGTGATGAAACATTAAAAGCTATAGCGCAAGATCCTGCATCATCAAAAGATGTTAGAAATAAAGCTTTAGAGAAAGCAACCAGGATGGCGGAAAATTCCGATAGAGAAATGAGAATTGAAAATCTGATAAAGAAAAATGGAATTAGTGATGCAATAGCTTTCTTTGCAGATGACGGCAGTGTAGACATTGTGGTCAAAGCACCAAACCTTTCATCAGCTCAGACAGCACAGATATATGATGTTGTGTCAAGACAAGCAAACTTGGAAATAGATAAAATAAGAATAAAAAATATATTTTAGGCATTGATCCTCCTAATATTGCTAATACTTATATATAATGATATAATTAACTCCTGACAAAGAGTGTTTAAGTGTTACATTCTCCGGACGGGGAGGGTTTTTAATGGAGGAAATCAATCATGAGCTTTTAAGTGATCTAGGTACAGTCAAGGTCACTGATGAGGTTGTTGCCATAATTGCAGGGATTGCAGCTATGGAAGTACCGGGTGTTGCGGGGATGAGCGGCGGCATTGCGGGAGAAATTGTTGAAATGTTAGGAAGAAAGAGCCTCTCGAAGGGTGTCAAGGTTGAAGTTGGAGAAAAACAGGCAGCAATAGATCTATATATAATTATTGACTACGGCTGCAGGATACCTGATGTGTCATGGGATATACAAGAAAGAGTAAAGAAAACAGTAGAGACAATGACAGGGTTAAATGTAGTTGAAGTTAATATTCATATACAGGGTGTCAATTTTGATACCGAAAATAAAAATGGCACCATAAATGAAACAAAATAACTCAGATGTAATAATAACCCCATTTAGGGTTTATTTTTTTAAAGATTTAAACTATAATGAAATATATATAAAAACTACCATTGTCATAATACCCATAACAAAAGAGGAGGCAAAAGTATGAACAGTACATTAAAACGGGCTATATTAGGTGTGTATTTTGTATTTATTATTATTTTTACAATGGCAATTATGCTATTAATAGTTATGCCTGACTCCTTTGAAAGCATTTCAACATATATATCCTCCAACCTTCTTGGTAATAATATATTCCAGTTTGTTGTGTTTTTCGGAGGGTTGGCCATCCTTGCAATAACCGTTATACTGTTGTTATCAGGCACAAGCGATGATACAGATAAAAGAACTGTTAGCAAGAAAACCGAAATAGGGGAGATTAAGGTTTCATTAAATTCTATCGAAAGTATTGCACTTGCTGCCACAAAAAGGCTTTCCGGTATCAAGGAAGCTAAGGCTCATGTATATAAAGGCGTGGAAGGTGTTACTGTCATAATAAAAGCTATTGTATTGGCTGATGTTAACATACCCATCCTCTCTGAGGATATACAGGTCAAGGTTAAAAAAACCATAGAAGACACATCCGGCATAAGGGTACTTGAGGTAAAGGTGGTAGTTGACAATATATTTGTTGGATATAATAAAAATAGGGTGGAATAACCTTGGAGGCTGACTATATGAATAAGGACACAATATACAGTTTTTATAAATCTCACAAAGGTGAAGTAAATGGGGCAATAATAGGGCTTTTAATTGCAATTTCTGTTCTTATGATTGGGTTGTTAAAGTTTATTTTTATTGTAATTTGTATGGCAGTGGGGTATTATATTGGTAAGGTTATTAGTGTTGACAAAGATTATTTGAGAAAGCTCCTGGACAAGATTTTTCCACCAGGGACTATAAGATGATGATTTGGCTAAACTATTTAACGAATTTAAATAAAAAGCTTATCTACTTAAGGTTAATAATTTGGCATACGTAAAGCTTGTTTGGAGGTAATATTTAATGGGACGTAGAGCAGCCCGCGAAACTGCAATGAAGCTCTTATACCAGTTGGAAATACAGAGGGATGATAAAGAGCAGCAGATACAGTACGTTTTGGAAGAAGAGAAATTAACTGATAATGACAAGGTATATGTTAACCAAGTCCTAGATGGTGTCCATAGTAAGATTCAGGAGATTGACGAGCTTATAGAAAAGCATGCTAAGGGCTGGAAAATTAATAGAATTTCAAAGGTTGACTTATCAATATTAAGGCTAAGTATTTACGAAGTATGCTTTAGGGAAGATATACCCTTTAATGTTTCCATAAATGAAGCTGTAGAATTGGCAAAGAAATACAGCACAGAGGATGCAGGCTCATTTGTTAACGGTATCCTAGGCAAAGTATCCAAGACATTTCCTGTACCCGTAGATGGATCTAATGAATAGTATATTTTAAAGTATATTAACACACATACCATATTCTTAGGTAGTGTGTTAATTTGCAGTATGGAGGTTTTATGCGTCAGATTCTCACGGTTTCTGAGATTAATAGGTATTTAAAAAATATAATAACTAAAGACATATTACTCTCCGGATTTTTGGTCAGGGGGGAGATTTCCAACTATAAGAACCACTATTCAGGGCATATGTATTTCACATTAAAGGATGAAACCAGCCTTATAAAGTGTGTTATGTTCAGAACCTACAACAGTGAATTGAAATTTAATCCCGAAAATGGTATGAGGGTAATCATAGGAGGCTATATTTCGGTTTTTGAAAGAGATGGGCAGTACCAGCTCTATGTTGAGTCCATGCAGCCTGATGGAATCGGAGCCCTTCATCTTGCCTTTGAACAGCTAAAGCAAAAGCTTGAGAGGGAAGGCCTTTTTGATCACATATATAAAAAGCCGCTGCCGCTTTTGCCGAGGGCTGTTGGGGTTGTTACATCATCAACAGGTGCAGTGCTGCGGGATATAATAAACATAATAGGCAGAAGATACCCGAATATTAATATAAAGGTATGCCCTGTTGCGGTCCAGGGGGAAGGTGCGGCAAAACAAATTTCCAGGGCAATTGACAGGTTTAATAAGCTTTGCTGTGTGGATGTTTTAATATTGGCCCGCGGCGGCGGATCTCTAGAGGAATTATGGGCATTTAACGAGGAAATTGTTGCAAGAAGCATATTCAAATCTGAAATACCTGTTGTTTCCGCTATTGGGCACGAAACAGATTATACCATATCGGACTTTGTTGCAGATTTGAGGGCCCCTACACCTTCAGCTGCTGCAGAAATAGTAGTTCCTGAAAAGGTTGCACTGAAAAACGGTTTGAATAATCTGATATACAGGTTGGCAAGCTCATTAAACAAGAATCTTGTTGTTCAAAAAAGCAGGCTTCTGCGTCTTACTGAAAGTGCTGCATTTAAGCAGCCATTTGACAGGGTATATCAGGAAAGAATGAGATTGGATATTCTTCAAAAGAGTCTTATAAGAGCCTTACAAATGAACTTCTCAACATATAAAACCAGATTTGCGGTATTAGCTGGAAAGCTTGATGCATTAAGTCCACTTACAATTATGGCAAGAGGCTACAGCATTGTTAAGGACAAAGAAAGTGGAAAAGTAATACAGTCGGTAAATGATGTTTACAATGGGACAGAATTGGAAATAAACTTAAGAGATGGTACAGTGGGTTGTATTGTAAAATAAGGGATTGATCAAGATTATAGGAAGTTATTTTCTAGTCATTATTGAGGAAGGGGATTAATCGGAGTATGGAAGGTAAGAGCTATGAAGAAGCCATATTAGAGCTGGAGGCAATAGTAAGAATGCTTGAAAGGGGAGAGCTTTCTCTTGAAGAATCCCTTGAAGCTTTTCAGAATGGTATAGAGTTAACCAAACATTGTAATAAAAAGCTGGATGAGATGGAAAAGAAGATAACTATTCTTTTGGAGAATGAAAAGGGCGAAATAACAGAAAAAGACTTTTTGGTTGAATAAATTTTGGAGGAGCAGGACAATGGAGTTTAATAAAAGGTATGAGCTTTATCTTGATTATATAAATGAAGCACTAGAGAAGGTTTTAGTAGTAATGAATACACCGGAAAAAACGTGTTATGAAGCTATGAGGTACAGCTTAATGGCTGGGGGAAAAAGAATTAGGCCAGTACTGTCATTAGCAGTGTGCGATCTCTTCAAAAAAGACTTCAGTGAAGTAATTTCATTTGCCTGTGCCATTGAAATGATTCATACATACTCACTTATTCATGATGATCTTCCTTCCATGGATAACGACGATTACAGAAGGGGAATGCTTACAAACCATAAGGTATATGGCGAAGGTTTGGCAATTCTTGCAGGAGATGCCCTTCTTAATTATGCCTTTGAGGTGATGATAGAAGATATCTTAAAAAGTACTCATAACATGCTTATGAGGGTAAAGGCCATGGGGTTTATTGCAAAATCATCAGGTGTTAAAGGAATGATCGGTGGACAGGTAGTGGATCTCCAGTCTGAAGGTAAAAAGGTTCCGCTGGAAACCCTTTCTTATATGCATAAATGCAAGACCGGTGCCATGATAAAGGCTCCTGTTGTTTCATCTGCAATTATTTGCGGAGCTGACGATTCTCAAATATCAAGCCTTTCAACCTTTGCAGAAAAAATTGGTATGGCTTTCCAGATCAAGGATGATATCCTTGATGTTGAAGGTGATCTGTCTACTTTAGGTAAAAACAGCGGTAGTGATGTTTCCAATGACAAAACTACCTATACTACTGCATATGGTTTGGACGGTGCAAAGAAAATTCTGGAAGATGTAACAAATGAAGCTGTAGGTGCGATTGATTGTTTCGGTACAGAGGCTGAATTCCTCAAGGACATTGCTCTTTACATTGCAAAAAGGATTAATTAAACCTAATAGTTTTCTTAATCATTAATGAGCATAATGCCGATAATTTATTGAGCGATGAATACTTTTGTGCTATAATTTTTACTTAATGGTAATTTATATAGAAAAGATAAACCGAAAGAGAGATGAAGGTTTTTGGGTGGTATTTTAAATGATATATGCTCACCGGATGACATAAAGAAGCTTTCAATAAATGAGCTTGAAGAACTTGCCGCAGAAATCAGGGCGTTTCTAATAGATAATGTGTCAAAAACAGGAGGACATCTGGCTTCAAACCTTGGGGTTGTAGAGTTGACACTAGCTCTCCACAGTGTGTTTAACACTCCTGATGACAAAATAATATGGGACGTAGGTCACCAATCATACGTACATAAGATTATTACGGGCAGAAAGGACAAGTTTGGCACATTAAGACAGTTGGACGGCATATCGGGCTTTCCTAAAGTCGATGAATCCGAACATGACAGCTTTAATACAGGACACAGCAGTACCTCTATTTCAGCAGCTTTAGGCATAGCAAAGGCCAGGGACATCAAGAAGGAGAAGTATTCGGTTATAGCAGTTATCGGTGATGGTGCATTGACCGGAGGGATGGCATTTGAAGCATTAAATGATGCCGGAAGGTCTCCCAATAATCTTATTGTTATACTCAATGACAATGAGATGTCCATATCAAAGAATGTAGGAGGACTTTCAAAGTATTTAAGTAAAATTAGAACAGAACCCTTTTATTTTAAGGTAAAAGAGGATTTGGATATCATATTAAGCAAAATCCCTGCTATAGGCAAAAGTGCTGCCAAGGCTTTAGGCCGGGTTAAGGGATCTGTAAAATACATGATTATGCCGGGCATATTCTTTGAGGAGCTAGGCTTTAAGTATTTTGGCCCTATAGATGGCCATGACCTTGCGGAGCTTAATAAGGTACTGTCACGGGCTAAAACTATGAAAGGTCCTATTTTGCTCCATGTGTGCACCCAGAAAGGAAAGGGTTATACCTTTGCAGAAGAAAGTCCGCATCTTTATCATGGAATATCACCATTTGAAATTGAAACAGGAGAAGTGCTTTCAACCGGAGGTCCTTCATATTCTAATATATTCGGAAATGAGCTTATAAACCTTGCTCAAAATGATGAGAAGATTGTCGCCATAACTGCAGCCATGCCTAACGGTACCGGACTTGAACAGTTCTCTAAGAAATTCAATGACAGGTTCTTTGATGTGGGAATAGCTGAGCAGCATGCGGTTACTTTTGCAGCAGGTCTGGCAAGGAACGGCCTCAAACCTGTTTTTGCGGTGTATTCTTCTTTTTTACAGCGTTCATATGATCAGTTGCTTCATGATGTTGCCCTGCAGAATCTTCATGTTGTTTTTGGAGTAGACAGGGCAGGAATTGTAGGCGACGACGGAGAAACTCACCAGGGATTGTATGATCTGTCATTTTTAAGCCATATCCCCAATTTTACGGTGATGGCACCATGTGATTATGAAGAAATGAGAAAAATGCTTAAGTTTGCATTTTGTGAGCATAATGGCCCTGTTGCCATAAGGTATCCAAGGGGTAAAGGACAGGAGTGTCTCTTGGAGGGTGATGAAGTCAAGCTAGGCCAAGGCCTTCTCTGTAAGGAAGGAAATGATCTGACCTTCCTATCCATAGGGACAATGTTTGAAACAGCACTAAAAGTTACAGAGGAGCTTACAAAGCTTGGAGTTTCTGTTGAGCTTATTAATGCCAGGTTTGTGAAGCCTTTGGATGTTAAGCTTATTGTCAATTCAGTCATGAAAACAAAAAGAATGATTACATTAGAAGACAACACAATAACCGGAGGGTTTGGCAGCAGCGTCCTGGAGATGATAAATCAAAGAGGAATCAATGTCAAATCAAGGCTCTTTGGTTTTCCGGATCAACCTATCATCCATGGCTCTAAAAACGAGCTTTTTAAAAAATACAAACTTGATGCAGACTCCTTGGTTGGAGAAGTTCTTAAAATGTTTAAAAAGAAGTAAATTCACCACAATATAAGGATAACAGTATAAAAAGGAGGAGCTATCTTGGATGTATCACAGGTAATGGCTTTATTACGACCAGGACTTTTTGTAAGGGTGCAGACAAGCCAGAACAATTCCTGGTCTATGAATACATTTTTAAGAGTGAATAGGGATTCTCTTATCATGCCCGTTACTCAAGATTTGCTGGCTTCCTCGGTTTTGATAAATGATTTTGTAAAATGCAAATTTAATATGGGTAAGAGTATAATAACCCTGACTTGCATGGTGGAAGATATATCCTTAGCTCTTCCTCAAACAATAAAATTAAAGGCAATAAAGATAGATGTGTTTCAGGATATGAGAGAATCGGCCAGATACGATGCAAGTTATTTTTGCAAGATTATAGGAATTGATGAGAATTTTGAATATATCGGAATAATAAATGATTTAAGCGAGTCCGGGACTGCTATAATATGCAAGGATCAAATAAATATGAATGCCAACATAAGACTTGTGTTTACAGCTTTTGGTTCCATGAATTTCAGTGGTTTCGCACAAATAGCAAGAAATAAAAAAACTTTGGACTACAAAATAGAATATGGGCTAAAGTTTTTTAACCTTACTGAGGATGAAAAACAGCAGATTCTTGTAATAATAAAGCAAGAAAAAATAAAGATGGAGAGCAACTTTGCAAGGTTTTGCTCAAATTATGGGTTGAGTGCCATCTACTAGGATGTTTGGAGGAAGTAGTTTGGAAAAGGAAAGACTTGATATACTATTAGTTAAAAAAGGATTCTTTGAAAGTAGAGAAAAAGCACGAAGCACTATTATGGCAGGTCTTGTTTTTGTAAATAAAAATAAGGAAGATAAGCCAGGCTCAAAATTTGATATAGAGTCACAAATTGAAATAAAAAATAATGCTGTGCCTTATGTAAGCAGGGGAGGCCTTAAGCTTGAGAAAGCATTGAAATTTTTCAATGTCAGCCTTGTCGGTGCCAAAGCTATTGATATCGGTGCTTCTACCGGTGGATTTACAGACTGTATGCTAAAGAATGGAGCAATTGAAGTTACTGCTGTTGATGTAGGTTATGGGCAGCTTGCCTGGGAGCTTAGAAATGACAAAAGAGTAATAAATATGGAAAGAACCAATATCAGATATGTCAAACCTGAAGAAATGGGAGATCTCAAGAATTTTGCCTCAATTGACGTTTCCTTTATATCCCTCAAAAAAGTTTTGCCTGTGGTTAAAACACTTCTTAATCCTAATGGTGAAGTGGTGTGCCTTATAAAGCCCCAGTTCGAGGCAGGAAGAGAAAAGGTGGGGAAGAAGGGCGTGGTAAGAGACCCAAAGGTCCATGAAGAAGTTATAAAAAGTATTGCAGAGTTTTCTTCAAGTCTGGGATTTTCCATAAAAGGCTTGTCATACTCGCCCATAAAAGGCCCTGAAGGTAATATTGAATACCTCCTGTACCTGTCAAATTTGGATGGGAGTGATATTTCTTTAGATGAGGATATTTCCAAAATTGTTGCTATGGCCCATACCGATCTGTGAGTTTAACAAAATCATAAAATGATTTTGTTAAACTTTTCACCAAAAATTATTTTCACAATTGCATTTAGTGTGTTATTATAAAATAAAACTACATTAAAAGTGATTGATCAAAACATTTGTCTATTGATTGGTGACGCTTTTAATATACATTAAGGGGAAATAATGAAAGCAATCGGTATAATAACAAATTCCGATAAAGATATGAATTTTAGATTTACAAAGCTGGTAGCTGATAAGATAATAGAGCTGGGTGGAAGAGTTTTGATGCCTCATGCGTCTGCAGTTCATATGGAACACAATATAGAAGCACTTGATGAACGGGAAATTTACTTAAAGGCTGAAGGGGTTTTATGCTTAGGCGGAGACGGGACATATTTAAAGGTGGCCAGAAATGCGTATTCTGCCAATGTTCCCATATTGGGGATAAATTTAGGTACCCTTGGTTTTCTGACTGAAATTGAAAAGTCGGATATAAATACGGCAATTGAAAGTATTTTAAATGACAGGTATACTATTGAAGAGCGAATGATGCTTGAGACTGTTATTTACAGCAAGTCAGGAGTAATAGCAAAGGACATAGCATTAAATGATGTAGTGATATCCAGAGGAGAATTGTCAAGGATACTTCATCTCAAAACTTATATCAATAACGTATATGCCGAGTCCTACCCTGGAGACGGCATTATAGTATCAAGTCCTACGGGGTCAACTGCATATTCATTATCTGCGGGAGGTCCCATTGTGGAACCTGACCTGGAGATAATAGTTATTACACCTATTTGTCCTCATATATTGTATTCAAGGTCTTTCATCACTACAGCCGAGAGAGTGGTTAGGGTAGTGGTGGATGAAAGCTATGAGCATAGTGCAATGGTTACTGTTGACGGACAGAATGGATACGAGGTAAAGGGTGGATATTCCATAGAGGTTAAAAAGGCTCCCTGTTCGGTGAAAATGATAAAGGTTGCAAATAAGAATTTTTTTAAAATATTAAGGTCGAAATTTTACATGAGGGGAGAAACATTCAAGGATGAAATACAGTAGACATTCAAAAATTCTTGAATTGATAGAAAAGGAAAAAATTGAAACTCAGGAGGAAATTGCTGAGAAGCTTAAAGAGCTGGGCTTTGATGTGACACAGGCTACAGTTTCAAGGGATATAAAAGAGCTCCGCCTCATTAAGGTTATGATGGAAGACGGAAGGTATAAATATGCCCCGTTTACACCAGCGGAGAGTGTTATTTCAAACAGGCTTCTTACCATATTCGCAGAGTCATATGTTTCAAGTGACTATGCAAACAATATCGTGGTAGTTAAGACTCTTCCAGGTATGGCACAAGCCTGTGCTTCGGCAATAGACTCAATGAAGTGGACTGAAGTGCTTGGAACCATAGCTGGTGATGATACAATAATGATAATTTGCAGAGCTGAAAAAATAGCGGAAGAAATGGTCAATAGATTTAACAAGTTGGCTAATAAAAATATATAGAACCATTACTGGAGGTGGCGGCTTGCTTCAACAGCTTGAAATACAGAATATTGCCTTAATTGAGAAGATTTGTATCGAGGTTGGTAAAGGCTTAAATGTATTAACCGGTGAAACTGGGGCAGGTAAATCTATAATAATCGATTCAATAAACGCAATTCTTGGAGAGAGGCTTTCAAAGGAACTTATAAGGACCGGAAAGGATAAAGCCTCTGTTGAAGCAGTTTTTCAGATTGAAAATAAGAATATAGAGGCCTTTCTAGAAGAAATAGGGGTTGAGCCTGAGGAGGACGGAACTTTGATTATTTCAAGGGAGTTTACCTTATCAGGAAAAAACAGCTGCAGAATAAATGGGAAAATGGTTACTGTTTCTATGCTTAAAGAGCTTGGAAGCAGGCTTGTTGATGTTCACGGGCAGCATGACAATCAGTCCCTTCTCCGCACCGAAAGCCATATAGAGCTGTTGGATTCTTTCGGGTCAAATCAAATAGATGATCTTAAGGACAAGTATACAAACCTTCTTGTTGAGTATAAAAATATAAAAAGCAAAGTTAGGGCCCTTGCAGGTGACAAAAATGACAGGGAGAAGAAAATTGACTTTTTAAGCTTTCAGATAGATGAAATAAAAAAGGCAAAGCTTAAGATAGGCGAGGACGAAGAGCTCAACAGGCAGAGAAATGTTCTTTCCAATGCAGAAAGGATTATTGAAGCATTATCCGGAGTATATGAAAATATTTTTTCGGGAAATAATATAAAAAGCTCTGTTTACGACAGCTTGAGCGATGCAATATCGCAGCTCAGCTCAATTTCAAAGCTGGATGAGAAATACGGAAAGCTGGCAGTAAAACTTGAGGAGATATCCTATCAGTTGGACGATGTAGTTGAACAGATAAGAAAGGAAAGGGACAATACCGAGTATAGCCCTGACTTATTGGAGCAGGTTGAGGAAAGGATTGACCTCATAGTAAGGCTAAAGAAAAAATACGGAGCAACGATAGAAGATGTTTTGGAATACCTTAAAAAGGCTGAATCTGAGTACGATGAAATAATTAAAAGCGACGAGATAGTAAATGAACTTAATAAAAAGCTTGTAAATATAGCAGTTGAGCTTTACGATACAGCTGCAATGCTCAATGATGAAAGAAACAAGGCAGCCCGGATATTAGAAGAGCAGATTGGAAAAGAGCTTGAAGATCTGGAAATGAAAAAAGCACAATTCAAAGTTAATATTGACTTCAATTCTGAAAAAGACGAAAACGATGAGTATAAATTTTGGGGTAATGGACTTAATAAAGTAGAGTTTCTGATTTCCCCCAATGCGGGGGAACCGCTAAAGCCCCTTTCCAAAATAGTATCAGGAGGCGAAATGTCCAGAATAATGCTGGCCATAAAGACCATACTGGCAAATGTTGATGACATTCCAACCCTGATATTTGATGAGATAGATATAGGTATAAGCGGAAAGGCTGCACAAAAGGTTGCTGAAAAGCTTTCCATAATATCGGGAAGCCATCAGGTCTTATGCGTAACTCATCTTGCACAGATAGCGTGCATGGCAGATGGGCATTTTCAGATAGAGAAGCAATCGATTGACAATCTGACAAAGACCAGTGTGCGAAGGATTAGTGACAAAGAAATAAAAAATGAAATAGCAAGAATATTAGGAGGGTCTAATATTTCAGATATTACATTGAAGCATGCTGAGGAAATACTGGGGAATGCCAAAAAGTTTAAAATTAATTCCAGAAGTTGATGGGAAATAATAAAAATAGAAATTCAATTTATTAATTATTACGAAGCAGTCGGGCTTTACAGCGTGACTGTTTTTTTATTACCTTCAATGCATTAATTTGTTTGAATAATAAAAGTTATAAAGGGTTAACTTATCATTAACTCAAAGTAAAGATTATTAATTTGAAATCATGAATTTTAAGCATAGGGCAGAACAAAACCCAAAGGGATTTTGTATGATTGAAAACTTGTCATGTGAAATTATGTATGGGATACATCATAATTTCCCAGACATTAAAATTTGACATTGGTACCGGGAGATATAAACGATGAATTCTAACAATAAAAGAAAAAATATTATTATTTTCATTATAATAAGTGTTTTGGTAGTCTTATTAAGTTATTCTCAAATCCTCACTGTAATACCGGGGCAACTGACTCTAGCTGAAGGGGATGATTTTGCATATGACTTTAAAAGTCCTTTTTTGGTCAGTATAAAGACTGATAGGGAAGGAATTATAAGCCTTATTAAAGAAAGGATGGGGCATAAAACTGCAAGTACTCTCAATGTAGGATTTTCAAATCCTTTTTCCCTAAAGTCTTTAAAGCAGGGTTGCGTGAACCTTAGAATGAACTTGTTCGGAATTATCCCTGTAAAGACCATGGAAATTAATGTGGTTCCTAATAGGGAAATTGTAGCTTGCGGAAATACTATCGGTGTCAAAATAAGGACAAAAGGGTTGCTTGTAATAGGCATATCGGATGTTGAAGATGTATCGGGCAGCAAAAACTATCCTGCCAAGCAGAGTGGTATAAAGCCTGGAGACTTAATATTACAAGCTAACGGCAATGATTTGGTTAGCATAAATGACCTTGTTGACCAGATTGATAACAGCGAAGGGAAAAATATACATTTAAGTATTAAACATGGTGATGAAATAATTAGCAGGGACATTAAGCCTGTCAAGTCATCGGACGATAACAAATATCATTTGGGATTGTGGGTAAGGGACAGTACTGCAGGTATAGGGACTCTTACATTTTACGACCACTCCACAGGAAGTTTCGGGGCATTAGGTCATGGAATAACAGATCTTGATACAGGAAAGATAATGCCTGTAAAACAAGGTGAAATATTAGAATCCACTATTTTATCCGTTAAGAAGGGAAAGCAAGGTGCACCTGGTGAGCTGAAAGGCGTTTTTATGGAGGAAAGGAAAAGACTTGGGGTAATAAATAAAAATTCGGAATTTGGTATATATGGAAGTCTTGAGGGTAATGCATCGGAAAGGATTGAAGGAAAGGTATATCCTGTTGCATTGAAAAGTCAGCTGAGGGAAGGTCCTGCCAAGATACTATCCAATATTGACGGTACAGATGTCAGGGAATATAGTGTGGAAATTCAAAAGGTCTCAAGACAGAAACTTGACAGTGCAAAGGGGATGGTATTAAAGGTTACAGATCCCAGGCTGCTAAACATATCCGGAGGAATAGTACAAGGTATGTCGGGAAGCCCTATAATACAAGATGGAAGGATAGTTGGTGCTGTAACTCATGTGTTGGTAAATGATCCCACCCGTGGATACGGGATTTTTATTGAAAAGATGCTTAAAAACGCTTTGCAAGATAGCAAACAGGTTATGGTAAAAGCCGGGTAATTTTGCAGAGGAATTGAGTAAATTATTTTATATTTTGGGAAATAAAACGTTTGATTCTGGTACAAACAAGCAGCTATTGCTAAATTTTAGCAATTTGTACTTGAAATTTTGTCGAAACACAAATATAATATCTATTGAATTGATTATTTTTACAAAAGCTGAGGGGGAGTTAAATTGTTAGCTAAAAAAATACAGGTGGTAATTGCTGATGATAATCGTGAGTTTGGTGATATATTGGCAGAATATCTGAACAACCAGAGTGATATTGAAGTAGTAGGAGTAGCAAGGGATGGCCTGGAGGCTTTTGATTTGATTGTAAACACTGCACCCGATATTGCCATACTTGATATAATTATGCCTCATCTTGATGGACTGGGAGTCCTTGAAAAGGTAAATGGCATTCAGATGGGTAGAAAACCCATGTTTATAATTTTATCAGCAGTAGGTCAGGACAAGATAACACAGCGTGCTTTATCTTTAGGGGCGGAATACTACGTAGTTAAGCCCTTTGATATGGATATACTTGTTTCAAGGATCAGACAACTAAAGGATGTAAACCAGTCATCCATATTGATATCCGACCATACAAGCGAAAGACCGACTATTTTTTCTCCGTCGCCTAGAAACCTTGAAGCTGAGGTAACAAGCATAATGCACGAAATTGGGGTGCCGGCACATATAAAAGGGTATCAGTATTTAAGGGATGCAATAATTATGGTAGTAAAAGACCTTGATGTTATAAATTCAATAACCAAGCAGCTTTACCCATCAATAGCAAGGGAGTATAACACTACGCCGAGCAGAGTGGAAAGGGCAATACGCCATGCTATTGAAGTTGCATGGAGTAGAGGGCAGGTTGATACTATTGACTCTCTCTTTGGCTATACTGTGAACTTGGGAAAAGGCAAACCTACAAACTCCGAGTTTATAGCAATGGTAGCTGACAAACTAAGGTTAGAGCTTAAAGTAAGCTAAAATATTAAAGAATTAAGCACTTAAACCCAGCACTTTAGATCTTTAAATAGCCAACTGCCGCACCGGGATGTCAGTCCTTCAAGCAGTTAGCTATTAAGGGTTTAAAGTGTTTTTGATTTAATTAAAAACCCATTTAAATTGCTTAGAATTCTTCGCTTGGGAATATAAACCAGCATGCTATATATACAATAACTGAGCTAAAGCCCAGTAATGCCAATATAACAAAGGCAAGTCTCACTAAAGTTGAATCAAGGCCAAAATATTCTGCAATACCCCCACAGACACCAGCTATTTTCTTATCAGTGCGTGACAAAAATATTTTTCTCATGGCAGACACCTCTTAAATTTTCTTTCTTGATATATAATACGAGTGTATTATATTATTTGTCTGATAAATTTAATTAAACCTTTCGACCATTGGTTTCCCTTTATCTTTGCAGCAATTAAATAAAATTATGAAAGAATAAAAGTAATTTTGTATACAAAAGGATCTAAATGAAAAGGGGTAAAATATAAATGCTGCAATAGGATAATGTTTTAAGTAAAAGTATTCAAGACATTTACAGATAAATATGTTAACTAAACAAATGACTGGAGTCGATGATGATGAAAATAAAATTCAAATTTGCATTAATCTTTAGCGTTATATTAATTGTATTTTCGGCAGTTATCATTATCACTACATATTTTACATCTGAAAATATTCTTAATAATAAAATACATGATCAATTAGGCACTGCTTCAGCATTAGGCTATATGGCACTTAATGAAAAATATCCTGGTGAATGGAAAATATCCGATAATAAGTTATACAAAGGGACAACTCTTATTAATGATAATTTTGATTTGGTTGATGAAATTAGCATAGATACAGGCATCCTATCTACTATATTTTTAAAGGATACAAGAGTTTCTACAAATGTAAAGGGAGAGGATGGAAAAAGGAAGGTTGATACAAAAGCATCAAAAGAAGTTATTGATAAAACCCTTACAAAAGGTGAAAACTTTCTTGGCGAAACTCTTGTTGCCGGAATTCCAGTAATGACACATTATACAGCAATAAAAGATAGTACAGGTGATATAATAGGAATGTGGTTTGTAGGGATCCCAATATCTGAAGTAAATAGAGAGCTGGCTAATAATACAAGGATTATTTTTGGAGTTCTCGTTTTAATGCTGGTTATAGGAATTCTGATATCATTTGCAACTGGATATCAGATCGCAAAGAGAATTGAAGAGTTGGAAAAAGGTATATCGGAAATTTCCCTAGGTAATTTAACACATGAACTAAAGTCATTTTTGACTAATTCTAAAGACGAAATAGGAGTTATTGCAAGGGCTACTAATAAAATGAAAGAAGCGATTTACAAAACAATTTCAGGCATTATTAATGAATCTGCTGTGATTGAAAAAGGTTCGTTAATTACTGTAGAAGAAATGAATAAACTTCAGGCAGATATTGAGGAAGTTTCTTCAACAACTGAGCAGCTTTCTGCTCAGATGCAGGAAACAGCAGCTGCGACAGAAGAAATCAATGCAACTGCTAATGAGGTTGTTCATTCCATGGAAAATGTAGCTCAAATATCCCTAAATGGATTAATGCAGGTTAAGGAAATTAAGAAAAGGTCAATTGAATTAAAAAGTAGTGTCACAGAATCCCAAAAATCAGCAGTGGCTATATATGAAATGACTCAATTAAGACTTAAAGAATCAATTGATAAGTCCAGGGTTATTGAGGAAATCAATGTTCTTACACAAGCTATTCTAGGGATATCGGAGCAAACAAACCTTTTAGCTTTGAATGCTTCAATAGAAGCAGCTAGGGCAGGTGAAGCAGGAAAAGGTTTTGCAGTTGTGGCAGATGAAATACGTAAGCTTGCAGAAGACTCAAAGAATACTGTTTCACAAATACAAAGTGTAGTAGAAGGGGTAACTAGTTCTGTTATGGAACTAATCCAAGATTCCAAGGGTCTACTTACTTTTGTCGATAGCAAAGTTATAAATGATTATAACACCTTGGTAAAAACAGGAGAACATTATAGTCAAGATGCTGATTTTGTTGAAAGATTAGTTACAAGTTTCTCAACAACTTGCGAGCAATTGGAATCATCAATGAAAAATATAATAAAAGCAATAGATGAAATTTCAAAAGCGGCTAACGAAGGTGCAGAAGGTTCAGTAAACATAGCTCAAAGAACTTCTTCAATAATGTATAAAGCACACGAAGTGTTAAGTCAAGCTAAGATAACTAATGATAGTGTTGAAAATCTTGTAAACATGACAGGTACATTTAAAATATAACGCAAAATGCCTATTTTCATGGAAGCACTTTCTACTGGCTTGCTTCATATATCTGCACAATGTGCTTTTTCTCGCCATCAATATTCATTTCTATTTTAGAGGCATTTATAAGTTGGGTTGCGAAATTTAGCAGAGAATACATATGTGTATTAAGTTCGTTAGCTTTCATTCCGATAAATGTATTATTCAAGTGAGCTATTTTATTTATGAAATTGCGAAAATGCAGTTGAATGTAGCTTAAATACCAGTATATTAATTATAGGGAGGCATCATAATGATTTTTAGTATCAGGAATAAAATTCTTTTAGGGTTTATCACTGTTCTGCTAGTATGTTCAATATCAATTATAATATCCTACATTTCAATTAAAGATGAAATAACTACATTTAATAATTTTGTAGATAAGGATATATATGCTTTTAATCTTGCTCAGGATATACGATTTATAGACTTAACTTTAGCAGATTGTATAAGGGGAATTATTATAGATCCTGAAGATTCTACTGAAAGGAGCAAATACGATTTAAACGCCAAAGCAATAGATGAAAAAATAGAAGAATCCTTAAAATATGCCGTAAATAGCGAAGAAAAAAACATATTCAATGAAAATGATCAGTATAACCAACAACTGATAGAACTTGAAAAGAAAATGATGGACCCGAAAGCAAATAGGACAGAGGTTTTAAATATTTTTCACGGTGACTATGCTAAGTTAAGAACGCTGTTTGCAGATAATCTTGACAAATACGAAAAGTTGAAAAATGACGGAATGAAACAGAATGCTGAAAATCTAAGTAAGTCAATGAATACCAAGGCTACGCTTGTTCTGGTATTCTTTGTAATGGCGTTTTTACTTGGAATAGGAGTAAGTCTTTTTATTGCAAGGATTATAAACACCCCCATTAAAAAGATAGTTAAAGCAGCTGAAGATGTGTCAGACGGTAATCTTGACATAGTTATAAATATTACTTCAAAGGATGAAATAGGCAGTCTTGGTCATGCCTTTAGTAAAATAATACATACTCTTAAAAGTCTTATAACAGAAGCCCAATTACTAACCAGCTCTGCAACAGAAGGCAAGCTCAATGCCCGTGGAGATTCAAACAAGTTTAGTGGAGGGTATGCAGAAATTGTACATGGAATGAATGATATCCTTGATGCTGTAATATTACCTATCCAGGAAAGTTCAAATGTATTGGAGGAAATTTCAAAAGGTAATCTTCAATGCAAGGTCACTGGTGAATATAAAGGAGATCATGCTAAAATAAAAAATTCACTTAATAAGACCATTTCAACACTCTATTCGTACATAAATGAAATATCGGAAATATTAAACCAGATGGCTAATGGAAATCTAAACCTACATGTTGATAGTGAGTTTAATGGTGATTTTATAGAAATTAAGAGTTCTCTTAATAAGATTATCTCTTCATTCAACGAAGTTTTAGGAGGTATTAACTCTGCTGCAGAACAAGTTTTTGCTGGTGCAAGCCAGGTTGCAGCTTCCAGTCAGGCTTTGTCGCAAGGCTCGACAGAGCAGGCATCTGTTGCGGAGGAGCTTTCAGCCTCAATGGAGGAAATTGCAGCACAGACAAAGCAAAATGCTGCTAATGCAAACCAAGCCAATGAATTAGCAATATCTGCAAAGGATAATGCAATCCATGGTAACTGCCAAATGGGTGACATGCTAAAGGCTATGGATGAAATAAATATAGCTTCAAGCAGTATTTCCAAGATAATCAAGGTAATTGATGAGATAGCTTTTCAGACCAATATCCTTGCTTTGAATGCAGCAGTTGAAGCTGCTAGAGCAGGTCAGCACGGTAAGGGTTTTGCAGTAGTTGCTGAGGAAGTGAGAAGTCTAGCCGCAAGAAGTGCAAATGCAGCAAAGGAAACAACAGGTCTTATTGAGGGTTCCATTAAAAAAGTTGATGACGGAACCAAAATCGCAAATTCTACAGCTGAGGCTCTTAACAGAATCGTAACAGGTGTCTCCAAGGTCGCGGACCTTATCAACGAGATTGCTTCAGCCTCCGATTATCAGGCAACTGCAATTTTGCAAGTAAATCAAGGCATCATGCAAGTCTCACAAGTAACACAGACAAACTCTGCAACATCAGAAGAAAGTGCAGCCGCAAGCCAGGAATTATCAGGGCAGGCAGAATTATTAAAAGAAAAAGTCAGCCAATTTGTATTGAAGAGGAATACTGTTAATAATGAATATAATAAGTTGAAAAATACGTCAAAACACAATTTAAAAAGTCAAATGAAAAGTAGCAAAAGAAATTTAGTTAATACTCCACCTCAACTTAATATTGATCTAGAGCAGAACAATTTCGGCAAGTATTAAAAATATTATTTCTGTACTGTTCTCAGGTCTAGTTGCAGTGAGTTTGCAATTTTGGCAAGAAGTTTGTTAATGATATATTGAATTAGCGGAAATATATTTTTAATCTCCATAAAATCTTCACAAACAGTTGGTATATTGTATATGCCGAATAAACTAAATCAAACAGGAGGGATTTTATGGGTAATATGACTCACTATATGGAGTTGCTTGCATCAAATCAGCCTTGGAATCTTCTAATATTCATGGCTATACCTGTCATTTTGGCTGAAACCATTGCAATAACCGAACTGGTTATACTCTTTAGCCGCAAGCTGAATGGGCCGATAAGGACAGTTAATAAAATTGCAGGAATTATCTCAGGAGTTTATTTTACCGGCATTTTCATTTATTTAATGTATACAGCGGTTATTCCTTTGACCCAAAACGGAGAATGGAGGGGGCCGGCTGATGTAATTGCCGTAGGTTTTTATTTGTCAGGAATAATTCCGCTTTTGGGAATGGCACTGCTGGAAATGGGCCTAATAGGAAGGAAGAAAGATGAGATGGAAAAGCTTAAGCTCCATTCCATTTTTGTAGGAATATTCCTTGTGGTTGCACATGTAGCCATGATATTCGGAATGTTGAGCCCGGACGTATTTCATATGGATATGAATATGAAAATGTAATTTTGGCTGTATTGGAACTTGATAAACTATATTAACAGGGTAAAAGACTGAAGCTAAATATGTCATACTTGGCATTTTGGCTTCGTATTTTTTTGTATTGAAAAAAGATAAAAAAAGTTATAATATAAATATATTATTCATATAAATTAACTTGGAATTATACTGCTATGAAATGTCTCAATAAATACTTAAGAGGTGTCATATATGCCAATAAAAATTCCTGATAATCTGCCTGCGGCAGAAATTCTTTCAAATGAAAATATATTTGTTATGACTGAAGAAAGGGCAATGCATCAAGATATAAGGCCCCTTAGGATAGCTATCTTAAATCTGATGCCCACAAAAATAGTTACAGAGACACAGCTGCTGAGACTTATAGGCAATACCCCCATTCAGGTTGATGTAGTACTGCTGCATCCTCAGACCTATACATCAAAGAACACACCTGAAGAGCATCTTTCCAACTTCTATAAGACTTTTGAAGATGTGAAGGGTGAAAGGTTTGACGGCCTTATAATAACTGGAGCACCTATTGAAACAATGCCCTTTGAGGAGGTTACATACTGGAATGAGTTAAAGACAATAATGGATTGGAGTCTTAGCAACGTATACTCCACATTTCATATATGTTGGGCTGCTCAAGCAGGACTCTATCATCATTATGGAATACCCAAATATCCTTTGCCGGAAAAAATGTTCGGTATATTTAAGCATAGGATAAACAAGAAAAATGTAATGCTTTTTAGAGGCTTCGATGACGAATTTTTTGTGCCTCACTCAAGACATACCGGAATTAAGAGGGAAGATATTGAAAAAGTAAGTGATCTGGAGATACTTTCAGAATCTGATGAATCAGGTGTGTACATTGTCAAGACTAAAGGCGGCAGGCAAATATTCGTAACAGGCCATTCCGAGTATGACCCCCTTACTTTGAAGGCAGAGTATGACAGGGATATTTCAAAGGGCCTTGACATTGAAGTGCCTAAAAACTATTTTCGTGATGACGATCCTTCAAAAGAGCCCATTGTCAAATGGAGAGGACATGCCAACCTGCTTTTTTCAAATTGGCTCAATTACTACGTATACCAGCAGACTCCATTTGATTTGAACCAGTTGAAAAATGGAGAAAACAAGAAAAATGATTGACATACTGGAAAATAAAATGTATCATAAAACATATAGGATTAGTAGGAGAAGGTAGGGATACTATGAAACTTTCTACAAAAGGAAGGTATGGATTAAGAGCAATGGTTGACTTGGCCGTGAACTCCGCAGGAGATCACGTTTCATTATGCAACATAGCTGAGAGACAAGACATATCTGAAAATTACCTTGAGCAGGTTTTTTCAATTCTTAGAAAATCAGGCCTAGTAAAAAGTGTTAAAGGGGCACAAGGTGGGTATATATTAGCTGATGACCCCGCTAACATAAAGGTAGGCAGTATATTAAGGGCTCTAGAAGGTGAGCTCTCTGTTGTTGATGAAAACTTAGAGGAAAATATTTCACACCAAAGCATTATACAGAATTGTATAAAGCTAAATGTGTGGGATAAAATTAATGAAAGCATAAACAGCATTGTGGACTCACTTACATTGGAAGACCTTGTCAATGAATACAAGAGAATAAGCGGTAATTCATCGGATATGTACTTTATATAATTGCTATTTATTTTTAATTCAAAACCAAGTAATAATATAGGAAAAATAAACTTAATTGAAAAGGAGAATGATAATATGAGTGAAAGAAAACTAAAATTCGATACTCTTCAGGTACATGCAGGGCAAAAGCCTGATCCTACAACGGGTTCAAGAGCCGTGCCCATATACCAGACCACATCATATGTTTTTGAAAATGTTGAACATGCTGCAAATTTGTTTGCACTTAAAGAATCGGGAAATATTTATACAAGGATAATGAACCCAACAAATGATGTGCTGGAGCAGAGAATTGCGGCACTAGAAGGGGGAAAAGCAGCTTTGGCTGTAGCATCAGGATCTGCTGCAATAACATATGCCATTTTAAATATTGCCGGCAGCGGGGATGAAATAGTTTCGGCAAGTACTTTGTATGGAGGTACATACAATCTTTTTGCGGCAACACTTCCAAGGCTTGGCATTAAAACAGTCTTTGTAGACCCCGATGATCCAGAAAACTTCAGGAAAGCAATAAATGAAAAAACTAAGGCAGTTTTTATTGAAACTATAGGGAATCCGGGTATTAACATAATTGACATTGAGGCTGTAGCCAAAATTGCCCATGATAATAAAATTCCCCTTATTATTGATAATACCTTCGGAACACCTTATCTCATAAGGCCGATTGAGTTTGGAGCAGATATTGTTGTACACTCTGCCACCAAGTTTATTGGCGGACATGGAACATCAATAGGCGGTGTAATTGTTGATTCAGGAAATTTTGACTGGGCGGGAAGCGGAAAATTCCCAGGCCTTACAGAGCCGGATCCAAGCTATCACGGAGTAAAATATGTTGAAGCTGTGGGTGACGTAGCATATATTGTGAAGGCAAGGGTACAGCTCTTAAGGGATACAGGAGCTGCTATAAGCCCTTTTAATTCATTTTTACTTCTCCAAGGTCTTGAGACGCTTTCATTGAGGGTTGAAAGACATGTATCAAACGCTAAAAAGATCGCTGCATTTTTAGAGAAGCATCCCAATGTTTCATGGGTTAATTATCCAACCCTGAGTGGAAATAAATACTATGAGTTGGCACAGAAGTATTTGCCTAAGGGAGCGGGATCAATATTTACATTTGGTATAAAAGGAGGAGTAGAGGCTGGTAAGAAGTTTATTGACAGTCTTGAAATATTCTCACTTCTTGCAAATGTGGCGGATGCCAAATCTCTTGTTATACATCCTGCCAGCACGACACATGCACAGCTGTCGGAAGAGGACCAGAAGGCGGCAGGAGTATCTCCTGATATGATAAGGATATCCATAGGAATAGAAGACGCTGATGACCTTATATATGATCTTGATCAGGCACTTAGGAATGGCTAAGAAATAATATTAAAGCTTTTTAAATACAATTCAATAAATTTATTAGGAGTGATGATTAATGGGGATGTTAGAGATTTGAAAATTCAAACAAAGGTGGTTCACGGATTTAAAGGATATGATGAGCACACGGGAGCCATAAGCTATCCCATATATCAGAGTGCCACATTCAGGCACCCAGGTCTTAATCAGACGACAGGCTATGACTATTCAAGGCTTCAAAATCCTACCAGAGAGGAGCTTGAAAATACTATTGCTCTGCTGGAAAACGGTAAATACGGCTTTGCATTTTCAAGTGGTATGGCTGCAGTATCAACTGTTCTTAAGCTGTTTGATCCGGGGGATCATATTGTTGTATCGGATGACTTGTATGGCGGGACCTACAGGATTTTTGGGGAGGTCTTCAGCAAGTACGGCATACAGTTTTCCTACGTTGATACAAGTGAGACAGGTCAAATTCAAAATTCCATAAAGCCTAATACAAAGGCTGTTTTCATTGAAACACCGACAAACCCCATGATGAAGGTAGCGGATATAAGGGCTGCAGCACAAATCACAAGGAGCAAAGGAATTCAGCTGATAGTAGATAATACATTCCTTACACCCTTATATCAAAGGCCGTTAGAGCTTGGAGCGGATATTGTACTCCACAGCGGAACAAAGTATCTTGGAGGCCACAACGATACACTGGCAGGGCTTGTTGTGGTAAATGACCAACAAACAGCAGAAAAAATAAAGCTTATTCAAAAGTCGGAGGGAGCTGTCCTTTCACCATTTGATTCATGGCTTATACTAAGGGGCATCAAGACTCTGGGCATAAGGCTGGAGAAGCAGCAGAAAAACGCTATGGAAATAGCATATTGGCTTCGAACTCAAAATAAGATAGATAAAGTCTATTATGCAGGACTTCCCGATCATAAGGGATATGAGATTTCCAAAGCACAGGCTGATGGATTTGGTGCAATGATTTCCTTTACTGTTAAGGATAAGAATTTGGTTGAACAAATCCTGGGAAGGGTGAAGCTCATAATATTTGCGGAGAGTCTTGGCGGTGTTGAGAGCCTCATTACATATCCCCTTGTGCAGACCCACGCTGCCATTCCTCAAGAGATAAGGGAAAGAATCGGTGTTAACGACAGGCTTTTAAGGCTTTCTGTCGGCATCGAAGCAGCTGATGATTTAATAAATGATCTTAAGCAGGCATTGGAGTGATTAAAATGAAATTCGGTACAAAGCTTATCCATAATGGAAATGAAATAGATAAATATACGGGTGCCTTAAGTATACCTATTTACCAGGCATCCACATACCACCAGAAAGATTTGGATAATCCTGGTGAGTATGAGTATTCAAGGGTAGGTAATCCTACAAGAAATGCCCTTGAATACTCAATTGCCATACTGGAAAACGGTAAAAAGGGCTTTGCTTTTTCATCAGGAATGGCAGCAACCTCATCAGTTCTCTCAATATTTTCTGCAGGTGATCATATTGTTCTCTGCGAGGATGTTTATGGCGGCACCTATAGAATAAGTACCACATTTTTTAAAAGATTCAAGCTGGAAGTAACTCTGGTTGATGCAGCAGACCTTGATGCCATAAAAAACAGCATCAAGGACAATACAAAGGCAATATTTCTTGAAACCCCATCAAACCCTCTTCTTAAGATAACCGACTTAAGGGCTGTGGTGAGTATTGCGAAGGAGCATAATCTTCTGACCATTATTGATAATACCTTTATGTCTCCATATCTGCAAAGGCCCATTGACCTTGGCATAGATATTGTAGTTCATAGTGCAACCAAGTTTATCGGTGGGCACAGTGATGTACTTGCAGGTTTGGTGGTAGTTAATGATGAAGAATTGGCACAAAAGATTTATTCGGTGCAGCTTAGTTTTGGAGCAGTCTTGGGGCCGCTGGACAGCTGGCTTCTATTGAGGGGACTTAAAACTCTTAAGGTCCGAATGGATTACCAGCAAAAAGGGGCAGAAGCCCTTGCAAAATGGCTGGCAGGCAATAAGAATGTAGAGAAGGTCTATTATCCCGGACTTCCCGATCATCCCGGAAGCAATATACACTTGTCACAGGCGGATGGCTCTGGAGCAGTCCTTTCATTTAAGGCAAAAAGTGTAGAAACGGCACGCAAGTTTATGAGCGGCATTAAAACTGCAGCAGTTGCTGTAAGCCTTGGAGGAGTTGAGACAATAGTGTCCTACCCTGTGAAGATGTCTCATGTGTCAATGCCGAAGGAGGAAAGGGATAGGCTTGGTATTAGCGACAGCCTAATCCGTGTATCTGTTGGGCTTGAGGATGTAGAAGACCTTATTGAGGACTTTGAAAGGGCATTAGGAAGCTGATCGTAATTTTTTTTGTATAAAGTTTTAAATTTGTAATATTGTAATTTAAATGGAAGCATGTTATAATCTATAAAATTTACCGATACACATTCGAAGTGTATCGGTACGGTTGGAGGAGATAGCATGTCACAAAGATATGAACTTAACAAAAATCTTGCCCAAATGTTAAAGGGCGGCGTCATAATGGATGTTACCAATGTTGAGGAAGCAAAAATAGCTCAAGAGGCTGGAGCGGTTGCCGTAATGGCACTTGAGAGGGTACCTTCAGATATTAGGAAACAGGGCGGGGTTGCAAGAATGTCCGACCCTAAAATGGTAAAGGAAATTAAGAAGGCAGTATCAATTCCTGTTATGGCAAAGTGCAGGATTGGCCATATTGTTGAAGCAAGAGTTTTAGAAGCATTAGGGATTGACTATATTGATGAGAGTGAAGTGCTTACACCTGCGGACGAATGCTTTCATATAGATAAACACGGGTTTAGGATTCCGTTTGTATGCGGAGCAAAAAACCTTGGCGAGGCTTTAAGAAGAATAGGTGAAGGAGCTTCAATGATAAGAACAAAAGGCGAGGCTGGAACTGGTAATGTGGTTGAGGCTGTTAGACATATGAGAACCATAATGGGAGAGATAAGGAAGCTTATGAATCTCCCGCCGGAAGAGCTTATGACATTTGCAAAGGAAATTGCCGCTCCATATGAGCTTGTTGTCAGTGTTGCGAAGGAAGGCAAGCTGCCTGTTGTAAATTTTGCTGCAGGTGGAGTAGCAACCCCTTCGGATGCGGCATTGATGATGCATTTAGGAAGTGAAGGGGTGTTTGTAGGCTCGGGAATATTCAAATCCTCAAACCCTGAAAAAATGGCAAAGGCAATTGTAAAGGCTACTACCTACTATAACAATCCCGAGATTGTAGCAGAGGTTTCTGAGGGGTTGGGCGAAGCCATGCGTGGGCTGGAAATTTCAGAAATCAAGCCTGAAAACATATTGTCCGACAGGGGTTGGTGAGTTTGAAGACAATAGGAGTATTGGCTTTGCAGGGATCTTATAGGGAGCATACGGCTAGTCTAAAAAGACTTCATAATGTTTTGCCATTGGAAGTAAAATCCCAAGAAGACATCGAAAGGATTGACAGCTTGATCATTCCTGGTGGTGAAAGTACTACTATAGGAAAACTTTTAAAGGACTTTAACCTTTCTTCAATTATTTGTGATAAAATACATAAGGGCATGCCTGTATGGGGAACCTGTGCAGGAATGATACTACTAGCCGAAAAGATTATTGATGAAGACTGTGTACATCTTGGGGTTATGGATATTGGGGTGCGGAGGAATGCCTACGGCAGTCAGTTGGATAGCTTTACCTGCAGTGCTGTGTTGAATGGGGTATCGGATGAGCCCATGAAGCTTGTTTTCATAAGGGCACCATGGATAGAGAACATTGGCAGAGATGTTGAAATTCTTGGGATACATGAAGGAAAAATTGTAGCTGCAAGGCAAAACAACATGCTGGCAACATCCTTTCATCCCGAGTTGACGGATGACATGACCTTTCACAGATATTTTGCGGCGTTTTGAATGGAGTGATAACCATAGAGTTTGTATTGTTTGATTGCATGGAGACTATCGTGGATATGACGCAGCTGCCCATCCGTAGAGATTATGCTTTTTGGGCCTACAGCGGGTCTGGGGCAGAATATTTATGGAATGATTTTGAAGAGTTTTTCGATGAATACAGGTTAGCAGCTGAATCAATTGACAGTAAGTCACCCCAGTATAAAGAACATTCAATGACACTGCGTTTTAAGTTAATGCTGGATAGAAGGAATACAAAGGAAGATAGGAAGAAGCTTTTAGAACGCATACATCAAAACTACTGGAAAAACTATTCTGGAAGGTGCTATGTTGAAGACGAAACCGCTGAGATTCTGAAATACTTATCAAACAGATATAAATTAGGTGTGGTTTCAAATTTTATGGTAGAGGACGGTATAGAGGACCTCCTCAATAAGACGGGCATTACTGATTATTTTCAGTTTGTTGTAACTTCTGTGAAAAACGGGTGGAGAAAGCCCCATAGGAATATTTATGACGAAGCTGTTAAAAAAGCAGGCGTCGGGCCTCAAGACATTTGTTTTGTGGGTGATGACTATATATGTGATTATGAAGGGCCAGTAAAAATGGGGATAAGGGCATTTTTGTATGATAGAAAAGTTAAGTATCCTGGTCTTTCTGATAGGATCACGCACCTTACAGAACTAAAGCAATTTTTATAATTGGGTTTGGGAAAATCTTAAGGTATTAAAGATATGAAAAAGCCAATGCAGCTAATGTGCATTGGCTTTTTGGAGTATAAATAAAAAAAACAAAAAATAAGTCAAATACCGAAAAATAAGTCATTCTAAAAAAATAAATTTGGTGTTATTCTAAAGATATAAATATATATAAAATAATGGAATTTATTGAAGGGCGTCAAAAAGACTCGTCTGTTACTTATAACCTTTAGATTTTATGTCAAGAATGTTTATATCACGATTCTTTAAAAATATTCATTAAAACTAAGGGGTAATTATGGTAAAAGCATACATTATTTTATATTTCATACTGATTTGATGTCATGGAGGTTTTGGAATGAAAAAAGTCTTTTCCATTTTACTGGTACTTATGATTACAGTACAAAGTATTTGTTCACCTTATGTAAACGCAATGGATTTTGCTGTAAGGAAATCACTAGAGATAAGTAAAACATCAGTCCCGCCAATGATTGACGGGAGGATTGATGAAAGTGTTTGGAAGAGAAAAGTTAATGTTCCGGTTGATTCCCGCTATTTAGGCAGCGGCTTTAACGGAACCGAAGCTAAATTCGGCATGCTTTGGGATAATACATATCTCTATGTTGCTGTAGATATCAAAGAGAAAGATGCAGACTTTGTATATAACTCAAATGGTAATTGGGCTCAGCAGGATAACATTTCAATGTTCTTTGACCCAACAACACATCGGTCGTCACCATATGTATCCGGTGATATGGAATTAGGCTTCGCGTATCGGCCGGGCAATAATCCGGAAGTTAATTTCGGATCAGCTCTAAACTCCCATTCTGGAAAGGATGAAAAGATCCTACGGGCAATTAATACATATGGGAATGGATGGATATGTGAAGTTGCTATTCCGTGGGACATGCTCTCCTTTGATCCATATTTAAAAAAATCGTTGGGATTTGAATTAAATATTACTGACAAGGACTCCAATGGCTCTAAAATGTCCCAGGCATGGTGTGCATATGGTTCAGATTCGTTCTCAGGTGATACCAGCGGGTATGGGACTATTTTTTTATCCGATAAAGTTATAGATGATAATTCTCCTGACAATGTTATGCTTAAGGAGGATTTTGAAGGATATAATATAGGAGATATCCCAATAGGGTGGATATCGGATTCGAATACAAGAAGCCATTCTATGGTTGTCGGCAAGCCTTTCAGGAATGGGAGCGGGAAAAGAGCATTGGTTTTCGACGGCTCAGATTCGGGAAAACAAGCTAGAATTATTTCTCCTGTCCAGTGGGATAATTACATAGTAGAAGCTGATGTTTGTTTTGAATCGGTAGTAGATAATAATAGGTGGGCATCTATAATGTTCAGGGTACCTGCAGATGGCAAAAACCCATACAACGAAATGGCTATAAGAAGGTCAGGCGTTTGGGAAATATCCTACAGAGATGCAAATAGCAATTGGTCAATACCTTATTTGGGAAGTTGGAATAAGGGAAGCCTCAAGTTAAACAGGCAGTATACAATGAAATTACGTGTTTTTGATCAAAATATCAAGGAGTATATTAAGGATAAAGGAGTTGCTGATTTTGATTTGTTAATAGATCAAACCCTCGCATATAATATTTCCCAAAGAGGTAAAGTTGGTTTCCAGGCTGATCAATGCAAGGTAGCTTTTGATAATATCAAGGTTACCAGGCTTTCTGTAAGGGATATAAATTCCAACATAGCTTCTTCTGTGGAAATATCCTCAGACCCTTTAATTCCAACGTTTACCGCGGATTTTTCCGATGGAGTAACCAATGAGCCCATATCAAATGAAAAAGTCAAACTATATTCTTCTGATGAAAATGTTTTAAAGGTTGTTGATGGAAAATTATATCCTGTAAGTGTTGGCAAATCCAATATAAAGATTGTCTATTATAATATTGAGAAAGATGTAGAGGTAAATGTGTTCAGTTCTACTAATGAAATAAAGCCTGTTTCCATTTCCCATGATAAAGGATATATTTTTGGTACAAAGAATGAAATAAATATGTCAAATATTAAATTCATCGAAGAAATGAGTGATGGTACTTCCAGACAAATAACAGGGGATCAATGTCAGTGGTCCTTCGACAAGCCAGAAATAGCACAATGGATGGATGGTCAAATTCAAATTCTTGAAACGGGGACAACGACAGCAACATTGACAAAAGATGGCCTTTTTGCAAAGGTGTTATTATTGGCCAGAAAAAGTGCTGCAGAAAAATTTATACTGTATGAAGAAAACTTCGACAGGCTGGCTGATGGGACGATACCTGACGGATGGATGAGGAGCGAAGGTGCTCAGGCGTCAAAAATTGGTGTAAAAAGCGGAGCGTTTGAAATGGACGCAACATACCAGGATGATCCTGCAAGGGTGGAATTGCCCTCCTATTTAGCTGACTTTGGAAATTATTCCATTGAGGCGGACATAACAAGTCTTGCTTTAAAGAGTAAGGAAAGCTGGAATTCTCTTATGTACCGCATCCAGGATCTGGATTATTCTTATTACCAAATGACCGTAAGAAAGGATGCAACTGCCCAAAATGGGATCGAGTTTGCTGAACGTACTGGAGCCAAGGGATGGAATGTTATAAAAACAGCCTTTTTTACAGAAGATATAAATGAAAGCAAAGCGTATCATTATACTGTAAAAGCTTTTTCAAATAGAATACAGCAATGCTTAAATAATATGCAGCTAATTAATGCAAATTCAGAAGACAGATATATTAAAGGCGGAATAGGTTTTCAGGCAAGCATGAGCAAAATGAGAATAGATAACGTAAAGATTACTCTATTGGAAGAACCAATGTCTACTATGGTGAGTAATGAAGATAAATATGCAAGAGTTGTTGAGGCGGATACCAAAATTGCCATGGCACCGACAGTAGTTAGTGAGATTAACAGTCAGGAGGACTTGGACAGGATAGTATCCAATGGATTTGCAGCGACAGCTATCCTTACTGTTAATAAAAATCTAGAAGTTTTAGGAAATAGCTCCAACAATGTTATAGGTACTGTAAGCTTGATGTATGAAGCTATGAAATCCAGAGTAATACCTGCATTCAGGGTAAATGATGCAGACTCAGCCAATGCAATTGCACAATATTTGAAAAACAATACAATAGAAGATGCCTTTGTAATATCAAAGACTCCTGAACTTGTTAAGCAGGCAAGAGAAATTTACGTATTTACAAGAGGAATTATTGAGTTTGATAATCTTTCTTCCAACTCCGACACTAACGAGCTCATGAAGATAAGGAACACTGTAAACAGTAACCTTTCAAGGATAGCAATTATTCCTGCAGATGGTGCAACGAGATATAATGTTAAGTATCTTCAACAAAGATTAATTACAGTATGGCCAAAGGAAAAAATATCATATTCGTTATCGGACGTAAAGCTTGCAGAGCTTCACAGTATTATTACAGCAGGGTCCAACGGTATAGTGACTGATTCCCCGGAGACGGCAAGACAGGCATTGTCTCTTTACAATCATGACACAACTATTATAAGAAAGCCATTTCTAATAGGGCATAGAGGAGTTCCGAGCCTTGCACCGGAAAATACTATAGAAGGCTGTGAACTTGCTTTTCAATTAGGGGCAGACGCTGTTGAAAATGATATCTATCCTACCAAGGTTGGTGAAGATGGATATCAGCATTTAGTGGTTATGCATGACGATATGATTGACCGTACAACAACTGGATCAGGCAGTATTTCCGATAAAACATTAGAAGAAGTTTCAGCTTATTTTGCAAATAAAAAGTTTCGTATACAATACCCCAATGCAAAAATTCCAACACTTAATCAGTATTTTGAAAAATTTTCAGGCAAGGATCAGATGATTTTTGTTGAAATAAAAAGCAAAGATCCCATTACGGTTGACAAATATGCTGAGCTTATCAGGAAAACAGGATATGATTCACATTTGACAACAATTTCTTTCAGCAAGGATCAGTTAATAAGGACGAAAGATATTATGCCTGAAATGTCACTTGGGTTTCTTTACATAGGTGCCCCAAATAGTTTGAATGGTTACGAGGCACTAAGATCTGCATTGTTTAGAGTTCAGACATTAAATGCAAATTTTATGCCGGTTTATTCTGCTGTAGATAAAGAATTTTTAGAAATAAGCAAACATAGAGGTATGACAATATATCCATGGACCTTTAAAGATAAAGCATCCATTATAAAATATTTCAAAATGGGTGTTTACAGCATGACAACAAATTGTGTTCAGGTTTTTTCAGACTGGGCGGCAGAAATAACATCCAAACAAAGCCAGTTGGCTATTAGAAGTGGTGAGTCAATATCGCTCACAGCAGATGTGAAAACTTATAAGGGAGAAATAAAAGAAGTTGCTCCCGAGGTTGTAGTATTGACTGGTAGGGAGAAGCTTGAGGTGGACGGCAACAGCATTACAGCCTTAAAAGAGGGGGATGCATATGTTACACTTCGCTATAATGCAAAGCTTTCAGAAAAGAATGGGGATACTTATGATATTTATACACAGCCTGTAAAAATCCAGATTCAAAAAGGTGCTATGATCTCAGATCAAAGGGCAACACCCACAGCTACGCCTACTGCAACACCAGAAGCAACTCCTACAGCGGAGACCGCGGCAGCATTTACACCTGCACCAAATGCTAATGAACCTACACATAAGATTCCTTCTGCAAATAGTTTTAAGGATATAAAAGGTCACTGGTCAGAAGAATATGTTACCGATCTAATAAATGAGGGAGTAGTATCAGGTTATAAAGATGGTACCATTAAGCCCAACAAATTAATTACAAGAGAAGAATTTATAAAGCTGCTACTAACAGCTTCAGGCTACGCACCAAGCGAAAAGAAATATTCGTCTTTTGATGATAATGATAAAATTTCAAAGTGGGCTTTGGGTTATATTATTAAAGCTTCAGAAATTGGAATAATTGAAGGCTACAAAAATAAAGTCATGCCGTCCAAGCATGTTACAAGGGCAGAGGCGGTAGTTATGACAATGAGAGCTTTTGGCTATGACAAATCGGCAAATAAGAAGCCAAAACTTAAAGATGCTAAAGAAATACCGGAATGGGCTGCAGATTATATGTATGGGGCTTACGAGATGGACATAATAAAGGGCTATAACAGCTATGAAATCAGGCCTAATAGAAAGTTATCAAGAGCAGAAGCATTAACAGTTATTGAAAGATGTATGGAAATGTAAAATAAATTTTTAAAAATCGCACTTGTTAGTTGTAATAAACAAGTGCGATTTTGTATTTTTCTCTGTAGATTAAAAGGTTTTTTGTTTTGCAAGAGCCCAACTGCACCATTTTCAGTATATTTGAATGTTATACCTGTTACGGTTATATAGTCAATATAAGACTTAAGTATTGCGGGAATACTCAGATTCCACATAGGTTCTGCAATAACATATTTATCTGCTTCTGCAAATTGATAGGCGTATTTTAAAATAGGATTATTCCTGCTGTCCTCGTTTTTAGGTCCAAAGACAGTGTTGATGTCACCTTCAGATAAGAATCGTATATTCTCTTTATAAAGATTCAGGGTTATGATTTTATCGTTAGGATGACTGTCCCTATAGGTTTCCATAAATTTATCGGAAATTATAAAAGTCCTTGATGCACCTTCCGGTTTTGCATTTGCCTTTATATACAGCACTGTGCTCATGTTATCATCTCCTTATAAATACATTAAAGTGTAATAATTCTATATTTATCACCTTTATTATATTATTAAACCAAGTTAATAGAATTATTTGCATGGAATGCAGTAGGATATTTATTATTTTATTTCTTACACTATAAATACAGCTCGACATCTAGAATTTTAATAGCTTGGAGGTAATTGAATGAAAAAACTTGTTTTCATCTTCTTGTTGGTTTTAATGACAGCAGCTCATACGGCCTCTGCACTTTATACTGAAGAATTCAATTGGTCAGCTGTTCCTGAGATGATAAAACCTGAGGAAAAATACTCAAGGGTTGTTGAAGCCGATACAAAGATATCTATGGCACCTACTGTTATTACTGAGATTGAAAGTAGATCGGATTTTGAAAGAGTAATTTCCGGAGGACTTGCGGCTACTGCCGTTCTTAATGTAAATAAAAAACTTGAAGTTCTTGACCGTGGTTTTAAAGTAATAGGAACCGCAAGTTCAATGTATGAATACATGAAATCCAAGGTTATACCTGCGTTTAGGGTCAATGACACTGATACAGCTAAGGCCGTTTCGGAATACTTAAAGAATAGTATGATTGAGGATGCCTTTGTAATATCAAACAATCCGGAATTAGTCAAACTGGCAAGGGAAGGCTACACCTTTATAAGGGGAATTGTTGAATTTGAAAATCTGTGCTCTGATGTAAGTACAGATGAGCTTATGAGTATAAGGGATACTGTAAACAGCAATCTTTCGAGAATAGCTGTTATTTCGGCTGAAGCTGCAACCAAAAATAATGTTCAGTTTTTACAACATAGGCTTGTTACAGTATGGGTTAGGGAAAAAGTAACCAATGATGACAAAGACAAAAAGCTTGTCGTACTTCATAGGATTATCACATCAGGGGCCAATGGAATTGTAACAGGCTCTCCGGAAAAGGCAAAACAGGCATTAGCCATTTACAACCATGATACGACCATTGTGAGGAAGCCTTTTTTGATAGGGCATAGAGGGGTTCCGGCTCTAGCACCTGAAAACACAATAGAAGGTTGTGAGCTTGCATTCACTCTTGGGGCAGATTCTGTAGAAGCAGATGTTTATTTGTCGAAGGCAGGTAAAGATGAAAAGCGGTACTTGGTTGTTATGCATGATGAAGATATAAGCCGAACAACCAATGGTTCAGGCAAAATATGGGAAATGACAATTGAGGAACTTGGAAACTATTTGGCAAATAAACAATTTACTTCTAAATACCCAACGGCAAAAATTCCTACACTTAATCAGTATTTTGAAAAGTTTACAGGGAGAAATCAGATAATTTTTGTTGAAATAAAAAGTTCCGATCCCGAAACTATAGAGGAGTATACAGATCTTATTAAGAAAGTGGGATATAATTCCCATATTGCAACAATCTCATTTAGTGAGGAACAGTTAAAAAGGACGAAAAACAAAATGCCTGATATGTCATTAGGATATTTGTGCACTGGTGTTTCAAATAGAGGGGATATCTATCAAGCACTAAGGAATGCATTACGAAAGTCTCAGACACTAAATTCCAGCTTGATGCCGGACTATACCAGCCTTGACAAAGATTTTATGGAAATAAGCAAGCATAGAGGAATGACTTTATGGCCCTGGACCTTTACCGACAAGGCAGAAATAATAAAATATTTTAAAATGGGTGTTCATGGTATGAGCACAAACTGCTCACAATATTTTTCCGATTGGGCAGCAGATATAGTACCCGAACAAGATGAGTTTAGCATAAAGCTTGGTGAATCACTATCACTTACTGCATATGTTAAAACTTACAAGGGTGATATAAAAGAAGTTGTTCCAGATATTGTAGTATTAACAGGTGGTGACAAACTTAAGGTAAGGGGGAATAGTATTACAGGAGCAAAAATAGGAGAGGTATACGCAACACTTTGTTATAACTGCAAGCTTTCGGATAATAGGGGAGATACTTTTGATATATATACCCGACCTGTAAAAATACAGATTCAGGAATAAGACCATGCATTATTTTAAAGTCTCACGGAAACGATTAAAGTTGTAAAATCACTTTATTATTTTGTTATATAAAAATACTATCTCAGTTCAATGTATTTGCCGATAAATTAATTAAAAGTTTTAAACTTGAAGGGGCTTTTAAAATGTCTAAGCAATTGAATATAGGTGTAGTAACAAAGTATTCAGGAAACTTTTACCATGGTGCATTGGTTCATGCTATAAACAAATCACTCATAAAGTTGGGTGCAAAGATGTTTGTTATCAATACTTTTATGGTTTATAGGTTCCTGCAAAATCAGGAAAATGATTCTTTTTACAGCAAGTTGGCTTTAAACCATATCGACGGATGGCTTATACTTTCAGAAGGTGCCAGCATCCGGTTCGCAGAAATGCTTTGCAAAACCGGTAAACCGGTAATAACAGTTGGATGCAAGTTTGAAGGGGTTAATTGCACGTCCATTTTAGAAGACAGCAGGCACTGTGCTGAATCTGTGGTCCAACATTTATTGGACCACGGACACAAAAAAATTGTTTATATAGGCTGCAATGATGTACATGATATGCGTGAAAGGTTTGAGGGATATAAGACTGCTCTTTGCAAAAATTCGGTGCCCTATGATCCCGATTTATGTGTCATGGCTGATTTGAGTGATGTTAATCTAAATCCATTAGGGAAAAGTGCTATAAAACAGCTCCTTGGAGAAAAACGCCAATTTACTGCTGTTTTTGCTGCCAATGATCTTATAGCCTTAGGAGCGATAGATACTTTGAAGGAAGCTGGTATAAGGGTGCCGGAAGATGTGGCTGTCATAGGATATGACGATACCATATATGCAAAAAGCGATAATCTTAGTCTTTCAAGTGTACGGCAAGACTTGAACGGGATTGGAACTGCAGCTGCGGAGGCTATAATTAGATCATTGAAAGAGAAAAGCATATCTTGTGAAACTATTCTCGTTAGCTCAAATATTATAAGAAGAAACTCATGCGGATGCAAGGAAAGCTCCAATAATGAGGATGAAATCTATACTTCTGATGCCAGATTTAAAAATACGGTTATAAATTACCTCCAAAAGGAAATAGGTAAGAGTTATGGTACGGCATCGGATTTGCTTATAACAAATATTAGTGAAATAAAGAAAGTAATACCTAAGATTGCAAATAATTATTCCATTCAATGTATTGGTTTCTGGAATGAAAAAAAAGAGCTATATGTTGATGAGATTATTGATGAAAAAAACAAATCGGTTTTAAACCTTGACAGGCCGTGTCCCATCGAAAATTTTCCTCCTGAAGAATTTATGAAATATGTATTGGATGCTGATATAGAGGATATTGTATGGCTAATACCCGTGTCTACAACCAGCAGAGATTGGTGTATTATCGCATATATAGGTCCCTATAATAAGGCAAATCTCATACTTATGTATGACAGCTCGGTAGTTTTGTTTAATTTAATCGGTATTCTTCTAGACCATGATGTAGCAAACCAAAAGCTTAAGAATACTTTGGAAACATTGCAACAAACTCAGGAGCAGCTAATTCAGTCTGAGAAAATGGTTTCACTCGGAAGCCTTGTTGCGGGAGTGGCACATGAAATTAATACTCCCATTGGAGTCAGTGTCACTGCAGCGTCTTACATAAAGGATAGTTCATATAAATTCATGAAATTAACGGAGTCAGGAAAGCTTACACGCTCCCAATTGGAAAAGTTTGTTGCTACTAATACTGAAACCGCAGATATTTTACTTCTCAATCTAAGTAAAGCTTCTTACCTGGTTAATAGTTTTAAGCAGGTTGCCGTTGATCAATCCTGTGAGGAGAAGCGGTCCTTTAATGTAAAGGACTATGTAAATGAAGTGTTGTTAAGTCTAACACCTAATCTAAAAAAGACAAAGATTGCTATTGATATTGATTGTCCTGATGACCTTGAGATTTATAATTATCCTGGAGGTCTATCCCAGATATTGACCAATCTAGTTGTTAATTCTGTTATGCATGCCTTTGATGAAGATAAAAAAGGCATCATATCAATTAGGATATATAAATTTGAAAATGTAATGAATTTTATATACTCTGATAATGGGCATGGAATAGAAAAAGATAATATCAGTAAAATATTTGATCCGTTTTACACAACTAAAAGAGGCTCCGGAGGGACAGGCCTGGGGCTCAACATCGTTTACAACATAGTTACGCAGCAATATGGGGGAAGCATAAGATGTGAGAGTGTATCAGGAATCGGAACTACATTTACTATAAAGATTCCATTATAGGCTTTAAGTTTCAATTGAAAAGGAGGAATATAAGTGGACGATTTGGAAAAAAGGTTAAGACAACTAGAGGAAGAGAACAGGGTATTTCGAATGATACTTGATGCTATACCTATCAACCTGTTTGTTAAGGATGTAAACTGTAAGTATCAGGTTACAAGCAGGTTTTGTGATATGATTAATGGAGTTGAGCGAGGCGGTCTTATAGGCAAATCTGATTTTGATCTCCAAAACTCAAAAGAGATAGCACAGAGCTTTTATGATGATGATCAGAGAATTATGAATACAAAGCAGGGAAGCAGAATGATTTCACCTACATTATGCGGAGAAACGGTGAAATACTATGATATCTATAAAGAACCGTTAATTAATGAGAATGGCAATGTAGAAGGAATTCTCGGGCTGGTTATTGCACCCGCTGAGATGGATATGGATGAAAAAAATGCTGAACTCGACGAGATGGTAGAAAACTATTACGGATCTAAATGTCTTATGTTTGATTATGATATTAAGACTGGAAATGCTATTATATTAAAAAAATTAGATGATTTTGAAATGGACTTCGGAACCCATGAATGCTTTGAAGAGTATCTCATAAATAGCGGAAGGATAAAAGAGGAGTCAAAAGATGCTATTTCAAAAATGTTTAAAAAGATTGTGAATGATGAAACAGAAGCGGTACTTCTACTTGATCTAATGGACAACAGGGGAAATTGGCACCCATCGGTTCTGAACCTGACAAGGATTAGAAACAGTAAGTTGAATCAAAACCGTGCCATTGGGGTTCTATCTTATTTAAACAGCGGGGAAGAAAAAACAGAAGAGTTGATGATTACAATTAATGCAATGAAGAGAAGAATGTACCAAATAATGGCGGAAAAATACGATGCTGTACTTTACATAAGCAGAAAAAACAGAATGTATTTCTGTATAGGAAATATTTTAGGAAAAATAGGACAGCAAGGCAGCATAGATGACTTAAAAAGTTTTGTGGAACAATATGTTCATGAAGACGACGGACAGATTTATCTGGAAGCGTTGACTTCAAAAAGTGAAGTGAGCCGGGATGGTCATCACCTGTCATTTGAAATGAGGATTGGAAATGAACAGGACAAGTACAGATGGTATGAGGCAAATGTATATTTTGTTGAAGGCACCGACGGACTGAGTGAGGATATTGTACTTACCTTTTATGATATGGATGAAATTGTTAGGATAAAGAAGCAGCAGGAGGCACGCAATACTAATAATCGGTTGATAGAAGTATTGAGCTCAGTTGTAGAGTCTAGAGACGTGGAATCCGGAAACCATATCCAAAGGATTAAGGGCATGACTAAAGTTCTTTTGACATCCATAATGGAAAACTATCCTGAGTACGGTTTGAGTCAAGAACAAATAGAAATAATGTCTTCAGCGGCAACAATGCATGATATTGGTAAGATAGCAATACCCGACAATATTTTATTAAAGCCGGGCAGGCTAACCGTAGAGGAATTTGAGGTTATGAAGGAGCATACTATAAGAGGCTGCAAAATTATAAATAGTGCATCGGTAATTCAGGATGAAGAATACTATAAATATTGCTATGATATATGCAGGCACCATCACGAGAGGTATGACGGGAAAGGATATCCGGATGGTCTTAAGGGTGATGACATCTCTATTGTAGCCCAGGTTGTTTCTGTTGTAGATGTATATGATGCACTTATCAGCAGACGCTGCTATAAAGAAGCATATGAAGAAGGCAAGGTGTTTGATATGATTCTCAATGGTGAGTGCGGTGTGTTTAACCCCAAATTGATTGAATGTCTTCTAAAGGTTCGAACCCAATTAAGAAAACTATATTGGGAATAGTTGGACTATGACAACCCAAATTTGCAAAGGGTATTGTAGTATATAAATAGATAAAAGTCCAAGCATATTTAGGAGGAGAAGTTTATGAGTGTATCCAAAATCAAAAAAGTTGTTACTATTATCGTAAGTGCGGCGGTACTATTAGGTGGTATATTGCTGCCGACAGGAAGCGCAGAGGCAGCAATGGCAAAGGGTGATTTGAACAATGACGGCGTTATAAATATGGCAGATGTAATACTTTTGGCAAAAGCATTTAATTCGGTAATCGGTGAACCTAAGTATATTTCATCTTATGATTTAAACAATGACAGTGCTATAAATATGACTGATGTAATTTTTATTGCATCCAAATTTAATTCAATTGTAAGCCCTACTGTGATTGGCAATCCCACACCTACACCTACAATGGCTGTTCCGACAAACACTATAAATAGACCTTGGGATTGGGATGGGATTATTGGCACAGGACAGAGTCTTTCTGTCGGAACCAATCCCATTTCCACAAAAACACAGCCCTACAACAATCTAATGTTGTCCCTGGGTACTAGTAATAAAGCACAGCCATTTAATCCTAATGACCAACAGCTAAAAATGGTACCCCTTATAGAACCGTTACGTGCTCTTCAAACAGGCTATCCAGCTCCGTATCCTGGCAACCTTTGGGGAGAAACGCCTCATTCAACCATGGCTAATCAGATAACCTCTATGGTTAAATCAACCGGAGGTACTGACTATATCACAGCCCACACAGTTGTAGGAGAGTCCGGCCAAGGGATGGTTGCACTTAAAAAAGGTGCAGTAGAATCAGGTAATATCGGCCGTGCCTATGCTGCGTCAATGTTTGAAGTTCAAGCTATCAACCGTTTAGCTAAAGTAGTAGGAAAGACTTACGGTGTTGGAGCAGTTACCCTTATACATGGTGAAACGGATTGCGGAAATACAAACTATAAAAACGAGATATATAAACTGTGGTCCGATTACAATCAGGATATAAAGGCTATAACAGGGCAAACTCAAAACGTAACTATGTTTGTTGTTCAGCAGCATGGATATCCGAAGGAAGTGGGGTCAACATCAGTGGGAACACTGGCACAATGGAAAGTGGGAGTAGACTATCCGGGAAATATTGTGTGCATCGGGCCTAATTATCAGAGGCCTTATATAACGGATGGTACTCATTTGCCTGTAAACGGTTATCAGCAGGTAGGGGAGAAATTTGCACAGGTTTATTATGAAAAAGTAGTTTTAGGAAAGGATTGGAAGCCTCTTCAGCCAACAAGTGCCGCAATGAGCGGTAAAGTAATAACTGTAGATTTTCATGTTCCGATGGGCCCTCTTGTATGGGACACTACACTTCCGGCTCCAAACCAAAGCGTGACGGAGTGGAAAAACGGAAAGGGTTTTGAAGTTACTGCTTCCGGTACAAAAGTTACAATAAGTTCTGTTGAAATTTCCGGAAATTCGGTAAAAATAACTTGTGCAAGTGATCTTCCGGCCTCAGGTGTAAAAGTTTCTTATGCGTATACGGCAGTAAGGACAGCAAGATCAAATGGAACAATACGCTGGGGACTTTTGCGTGATTCAGATCCATTTAAAGGAGATGTAACTAAAGTTGCTCAACCAAACTTCTGTGTTGCGTTTGAAATGGATGTACGGTAATTAAGTCCAACGTATAGAAAATGATTTGAAATAAAAGTGCTGATTATTGTACCTTTTAAGATGCAACAATCAGCACTTTTATGATTTTTCATATCTATGAAATTATAGTGATTTTTAAATAGTGAAATCTACTTATATCAAGAAATATTGGCATCATAATTATAGACATTGCTTTATAAATATTACTGAATTGTACAGGGTATTCCATTGAGGGTAAAACTTCCAGGTTTGCTGTTGGTGCCGGAATAAGAGATATTGAACCCGAAATTCACGCTACCGTTTGCAGGGATGTTTGAAGTATGTCCTGAACCGGTTATTGTAACAGCTGTTCCGCTTTGAGTGCTGATAGCGTTCCAGCTGTTTGTGATTTTTTGATTACCTGTAAATGCAAATTTTAAGCTCCAGTTATTGATAGCAGATGAACTGTTGTTTTTAACTGTAATATTTATCGTTGCTCCGCTGCCCCAGCTATTCTGGATTGTATATGTTACTGACGGTGAGCTGTTAGTGGGAGTTGCAGCAGGTGTACTTGTAGGAGTTGCTGTAGGTCTCACTGAAGAAGATGGCCTTAATGTAGGAGTCGCTGTAGTCGAGGGCCGTAGTGTAGGAGTTGCTGTTGGCCTTAATGTAGGTGTCGGAGTAGGTGCGATTGTACTTGGAATGATTCCGCCGCTCATATTTAATTTAACAAACTTTCCTGAAGCAGTAAGGTTTGCGTCGGTCCACCCGCCAAGAGTACTGGCACCGGCAGCTAATGCAGCTGACGATTCATTTTTATCACAAAGTGACCAGTTGCACCAGCTTATCTTTTTGCTTGCAAAGAAGTCAAGCCATGTTTTTGCTTCTGTCAAGTATGGTCCGCCATTACCAGAAGCATCACTTGTACCCCATTCAGTAACAAAAACAGCTATACCCTTATTCATTGCGTATGTTATTTTATCTCTTAGAAATTGGCCGTGAGTACCTGCATAAAAATGACATGCATACATTACATTACTGTATGAAAGCGGGCTGTTGGCTGCAATGTCAACATCCTGACTCCAGTTGCTTGTTCCCACTATTACTATTCCGTCGGGGTCTGCTGCCCTTATAACAGGAATAACCTCCTGTGCATATGGCTTGATTTGACCCGTCCAAGACGCATTACCATTGGGTTCATTACATATTTCATATATTACATTGGGATAGCTTCCATAGGTAGTAGCCATTTCCTTGAAAAACTCTTTTGCCTGGGTTTTATATGTATTAGGATCTCCATCGGACAGTATATGCCAGTCAATTATGACATAGATTCCTAAATCTATAGCAGCCTGCACAATTTCCTTAACCTTGGACTTCATAGCAGCCGGATTACTTATATAACCGTTTTCGGCAGTATACATAGCAGCACGAACTACCGTTGCTCCCCAGCTATCCTTTAAAGTTTTAATGCTGCTTGTATTCATAAAGTTTCCATACCATTGAAGACCATGTGAGCTCATTCCCTTTAGCACAACGGGTTGTCCGCTTTGGTTGCAAAGCTGGGACCCAACCACTTTCAGCTGGCCATAAGGTGTACTTGCGGCATAAGAGTTGTTGAAAGACATGCTGAAAATCATTGATATTAAAATAGTTAACATCAGAAACACAGATAATTTTCTCTTTGATAAAAACATGCACACTTACCTCCTAATTTTATATCTTTTTTTATAACTGGATACATTAAAATAATTCTTTACCCTCCTTTTTTCACTATTTTTCTGCATTGAGGTCTGCAGATAATTTAATTTTAGCATTAAAAAAATGCATTTACAATTATTGATTTTATTATTCAGATAGGTTTTGTAGTAATTATCAAGGAGTGTAAATAGTTGTAAACCTTAGCGTAAAATTAACTGTTTGCCGAGAATTTTAAAGTATTATATAATAGGGTATAAGTGTATAGGAGGAATATAAAATGGGATTACTTATCGGAAAAAATGATCTATGCCCATGCGGCAGCGGCATTAAGTATAAGAAATGCTGTGATGGTGAGTTGGAGTACCTTGGGACAGAGAACTACGAAGGTAAACAGATAATTTACAATAAAATTAAGATTGACTCCTGTAGAAAAAAGGTAATGGATTTACGGGAAAAACTTTTGGACAGTGAAACAAAAAAGCCTTTAAGCACTAGTATGGAAGAAGGGTTGGCTCTGTTAAGGGATTCATATTTGATTTTTGATGATGGAGCTAGCGAATTTAAAAAATATAGTCCGTGTGACAAAGGGTGCTGGCACTGCTGTTGTTCGATTGTTGAAACAGCCATTATTGAAGCTGAGAACATAAGAAGTTATATACTGGAAAACTTTAATGAAAGCAGGAAAGAGCAATTATCAAAAAAGATTAATGATGTTTCGAGGTTTCAGCCAAGTCCTATCCAAATGTCAAATGAGCAGGTAAAAATGAATTATTTAAAGCAATCAATACCTTGCCCTTTCTTAGATGATAATTATTCATGTTCGATATATCCTGTAAGACCTATTACATGCAGAAAACATATGGTGTTTTCTGCTAAGAATTTGTGTGTTAGCGGCGGCAGGGTATGTATGTATGAGAGCAGCATAATAAATGATACAATGATAAATATTGTTCAAATATCCGGTAATGTATATCGTGATATATTCTTGAAAGGCGGGAGGGTGCCTGTAGCAAAACCTCTTCCATCCTGGTTTGCCGATGGTTTTTCAGACTTGAAAATATCTGTATAATTATATATTTTACACCTATATGATGTTAATTTAAATAATAGAGCAGAGGTATAATGCCTCTGCCTTATTATATATCCAGAAAATTATGCCTGATACTATATGACAACTGTCAATTCATATAAAATAAATATTGGGGAATGGTTGAAAATTTCTTGAATAAATAATACTTCATAATATTAAAATTAATAATGACAGGCATAATTACAAGAGTTTATAGATAAAATAAAACCAACAAAACAAATCGGAATAATAAAAATAATTCGTCAAACATATTGACAATTTTTACACAAAGCATTAGAATTAATATAACAAATAAAACATATTTGAATAGTAGGAATAATTTTTGTGGAGGCGATTTTATGTCAAAAATAGCTAAAAACTTGACTGATCTTATTGGGAATACACCCCTATTAGAGCTTACCAGCTATAATAAGGAAAACAATCTTGAGGCAAGTGTTATAGCAAAGCTTGAATACTTTAACCCCGCATCAAGTGTTAAGGATAGAATTGGTTTTGCACTGATAAAGGATGCTGAAGACAAAGGTCTTATAAATAAAGATACTGTTATTATAGAGCCTACAAGCGGAAATACCGGCATTGCACTTGCGTTTGTATCGGCAGCAAGGGGATACAGGCTTATACTTACAATGCCGGATACAATGAGTGTTGAAAGAAGAAATCTTTTAAAGGCCTTAGGAGCTGAACTGGTACTTACACCGGGGTCTGAGGGAATGGGCGGTGCAATAAAAAAAGCAGAAGAGCTTGCAAAGGAGACGCCTAATTCATATATCCCACAGCAGTTCAAAAACCCTGCAAACCCTGAAATTCACAGAAAGACAACAGCAGAAGAAATTTGGAGAGATACGGATGGAGAAGTTGATATTTTTGTTGCAGGCGTAGGAACCGGGGGAACAATTTCAGGTGTAGGTGAAGTTTTGAAGCAGAGAAAACCTGATGTAAAGGTAGTTGCAGTTGAGCCTTTTGATTCTCCTGTCTTATCTGGAGGGAACAAGGGACCACATAAAATACAGGGAATTGGAGCAGGTTTTGTACCTGATGTTTTGAATCTAAAGATTGTTGATGAGATTATCAAGGTTAAGAATGAGGAGGCTTTTGAAACAGCAAGAAAACTTTCAAAAGCAGAGGGCTTGTTGGTTGGAATATCGTCAGGTGCAGCTGTTTATGCTGCCACTGAGCTGGCAAAAAGGCCTGAAAATAAAGGCAAAAAAATTGTTGTAGTGCTTCCTGATACAGGTGAAAGGTATTTATCCACTACACTTTTTCAGGAAGGCTGATTAAAAAACAATAAAAGCTTTCAGTAATAAAGGCTTGCAGCAAATACGCTGCAAGCCTTTATTACTGAAGTATTATTTAATATCTAAAGAATTATCGTATACGTTACCCCGTAATTTATCATCTTGAAAAATATTGAACAATGGATTCTGCTATTGATTTTGCAAGTACGGTTTGTGCATCTTCATCTATTAGCCAACCAAACTCATATGGGTTAGGCATGAACCCACTTTCTATAAGTATAGAAGGAGTCCATGTTCCTCTTGTGACATAAAAGTTGTTTTTGTGCAATCCTTTGTCAGTACGTCCCAATTTATAAATGGTGCTTTTTAAAACTGTATCGGCCAGAGGCTTTGCCAGATCTTCACGGTAGAAGACAGAGAAACCTTCTATTTTAGAAATATCCACGTTATCACCCATGCTGTTGGCATGTACCGATATGAACATATCAGGTCTTGCATTTCTTGATGCTGTGAGCCGATCGTCCAGGGAAAGGGTCTTGTCGATGGTTCTAGTCATGAGAATCTTTGCACCCAGGTTTTCAAGCTCAGTTTTGATTTTGAGTGATGTCTTAAGATTTATGGTTTTTTCGGGGTATTTAAGTCCTAGTGGACCTATGGCTCCAGTTTCAGTACCTCCATGGCCAGGATCAATCATTATAGTAAGACCTGCTAGCGGTTTGCTTCCTGAAGCAGCCTTCACAGGCTTTTTAACATAAAGTACAACGGAGTTTGGCTTCTTTTCTATATAGTATCCTTCTATTTGCTTCCCACGGCTAAGCCTGAGAGTGTATTTGGTGCTCATATCCTTTGGTGCAGCCTCAATTGACGAAAATGGAGAACTTTGGGGAAGCACAGGTAAAGAGGCTAGCGATGAAGTTGATATGTTTATTGTCATGTTGGAGTCTTCAAAGTTTGCAAAAGCGGCAGCATGTGATGTTGTTTCAAATTCTATGAAGTCCCACCCGGAACCTTCGTTATAAACTACTTTCTTTACAGCAGGAAGGGATGGAGAGCCAGACATGTATGTGGTTACAGTGCTGCTTTTTACCCATTGGCCTGATGAAAGCTTTACAAAATCGTCTTTCATGGCTGTGATACGGTCAACCATTCCCTTGTAAAGCTCGAAGGCCGCACCATCTGAAGTTGAAGTTGTCTTGTAGGTGTTGGCCACATCGCTGGTGACCTTTGCAAAAAAAGGCGAACCTTTCATTATGACTCCTATCTTTGCAGTTGCTGTTTGAGTTTTAGTTACCTTTTTGTATGTCATAGTATAAACAGGAAAGCCGAGGTCGATATTTCTAGGAGTTCCACTGTAGCTTGGTGCTGTATATTCATAAGTAAATGTTGTAGCATATATGCCGCTGCTGCTTAGTGATGTTTGCTTTGCTTTCATGGAGTATTTTTTTCCGCCCAATGTTACAGAGACGCTGGATCCTACCGGTGCCTGGCATGAAAGTGTTACCTTTTCACCAGGTGATAAGAGAACCTTTGACTGAGGCATCACCGATGAGGCCGGTATACTTGCCGAACTCATCTTTTGGGGCTGCTGTGAATTGCTTTGTCTGTATATTATTCTTGTTGTATATGACCCTTCCTGGGAAAAAGTCAATACATTAGGACCTGCAGCAAGAGGTACAAGGGCTCCGAAATAACCTTCATTTGAATGGGATTCTACTCTCTTCCCGTTTATATAAAGAGGCTTACTTGGATCTGACGTACCATGAATGTAAAACTTATCTAAAGTTGTAGTGATATTGGATGCCGGGTTTGCTACAGTCACAGGAGCAGTAGTTATGAGTTTGTCCCTCTTTTCATGGATTGCTTTAATTACAGATGAAAGGGAAGGATTTTTAGCCATGGTACTATAATTAAAGAAAATGCTGCCACCAACTTCAGGTGTCTTTTCATTTAATTTAAGCTGTTTTTCGATTTCACCTGTGCCATACCAGGGACTTGATTGGCTGGAATTATTGGATAAATAGGCAGCCTGGCCTATATACAAGTCTACGCCTGTTCCTTTAACGGTATTCTTCCACCATGTAAGGAGTTTGTTGTAGTCAGCAAGGTTAAAGCCTATATACCAGTATAACTGAGGAACTATATAGTCTATCATGTTTTCCTTTACCCATTTACGGGTGTCGGCGTAATGGCTGTTATAAGATTCACCTCCGTTGGTGTCGCTGCCGAGAGGATTGCTTTTTTTATTTGCCCAAATTCCAAATGGACTGATACCGAAGCGTATATCCTTATTTTTGGATTTAATGGATTTTGATAGGTCTCCTATAAGCTCGTCCACATTGGATCTGCGCCAATCATCAATATTTTTGAAGGCTGCACCGTATTTTTTATAAGTAGCCGTATCGTTGAAATCCTTTCCGGGATAAAAATAGTCATCAAAATGAATACCATCTACCTCGTAATTATCAATAATTTCAGTAACTCCGTCTATTATTAGTCTGCGTACTTCGGGTATTCCAGGATCATAATAGTAGTTACCGTCTTTGTGTTTTACCACCCAGTTAGGATGCATCCGTGCCGGGTTTGTAGGAGCTAGGGCATTAAGGTCATCCTTGGCATCGGAAGAGGATTTCTTTGTAATCCTGTAAGGATTTATCCATGCATGCAGCGTAAGGCCACGCTTGTGTGATTCTTCAACCCAAAACTTCAAAGGGTCAAAGGAGCCGCCAGGCTCTAATCCCTGGGTACCTGTCAGATATTTTGACCAGGGAAAGAGTTTTGACTGGTACAATGAATCGGAAGTAGGTCTAACTTGTAGAAAAATGGCATTAAGCCTCAGGTCTTTGGCATAATCCAATGCCTTTAAGGCTTCATTCTTAAGAGTTTCAGGGTTGGTGGTGGGTTTTGCTGGATAGTCGATGTTCACTACTGAAGCAACCCATAAGCCTCTTAAATCTTCTGAAACTGCAGCGTCTGAAATGAGCGGCGAAGTCGATGAAGCCGGAGCAACAATTATAGGAGACAACGAGGCAGAAGCAGGTAAGGATGTTGATAATATAGTAGCTATTAATAGAAGTTTGATAAAATTTCGCATAAGCATCTCCTAACTTTGTTAATTAATAATAGAATAACTTTTCTACATTATATATTAAAAAACCTCTGGAAAAGCAATATTTAATATGTTTGTAACATTAGATAATGAAAAAATATAAAAAATTTTAAAAAATAATGTTAAGTTACTGGGAATAATGTCGATAATTATTGTGAGTAAGATAAAAATTTACTCCCCTAATCGCCCTTATAGGGCATTTTTTTTGCCCTTTTTTATACAATATTTACTAAGTTTTTTTTATAGAAATCATCCAATAATAATATTTAAGACGAATAATAAGGAAGTGTAAAGATGAATGAAGAAAGCAAGGTGACCTTTAGTAAACCGTTTAAATCCTTGGAAGCTACTGAGGAGCAAAGTACAAAAGCTGAAAACCTGGAAACCTTAAAGGAATTGGGTACTACACCTCTTGTAACAAGCAAAGGGAATATTCATTGCCTTACTGTAATCGGGCAAATTGAAGGACACATGGTCCTGCCGCCGCAGAACAAGACTACCAAGTATGAACATGTAATTCCTCAGTTGGTTGCAATTGAGGAAAATCCCGATATAGACGGACTGTTGTTGATTTTAAACACAGTAGGCGGAGATGTGGAAGCAGGGCTGGCCATTGCTGAAATGATTGCAAGTATGTCAAAGCCAACGGTATCCCTGGTATTAGGAGGAGGACACAGCATTGGAGTACCTATGGCTGTTTCTACTACTCATTCCTTTATTGCACCGTCCGCCACAATGACCATTCATCCCATAAGGTTAAACGGAATGATAATAGGTGTTCCGCAGGCGTATGAATATTTCGATAAAATGCAGGAGCGGGTTGTACAGTTTGTGTCCAAGAACTCAAAAATATCAAGGGAAAAGTTTAAGGATTTAATGCTTAAGACTGGTGAACTGGCAAATGATGTAGGGACTGTTCTGTTTGGGGAAGAGGCTGTAAAAAATGGAATTATTGATGAATTAGGAGGACTCTCGGAAGCTTTAGGTAAGCTTTATGAGCTTATCGCAGTAAAAAAGGAGGCTTCCAACAACAGTGATAGAGGAACCCTTCAATGATTTTATACACCATAATACCCGATGGATCAATTTTTAATTATCACAGTTCCCCAAACAACTTAAACCAGGTTTCAAGCAATCAAGCCACTATGGAGATCAGCTATTTGGGTGAGAAGGTGGAGGTATATAAAAATAGTAACGACAAATATGTTGTAGGGAGGGTTTTAAGTACTTCCTTGTCAGCATATTTGAATCCAAAACTTCAGCCGGGCACTGAAATAGAAGGTATATTTTAATAGGTGGCAATTAAGTAAAACCAATATTTTACTATTACTTATTAACTATAGAAAAGATAATAAAAATGTGTTATATTAAAAAAGATAATAAAAATGTGTTATATTAAAATCGAAGTTAGTAATTATATTACTAACTTTTTCGATGTCTGGGGAATTATAGTATATTCTATACCACAATTTCTCACGACAACATCAAGGTTTCAAAATCACTTAGTGATTTTGTTTATGTTTTTCGGGGGTGCAAAAGTGAAGGTTAGAAGAATACAAAAGAAAAAATATAAAAGCAATGAGAAGGGAATTTTAAAGTACAATCATGAAATAGTAGGTCTCATCTTACTTACTTTGGGTGTTCTTGCATTTATCGGTATGATAAACCCTGATCTTATAGGGGTGTTTGGTAATGCATCAAAAAGTGTGCTTCTAGGTTTAATGGGAATATCTGCATATGTGATTCCTCCAATGCTTGTTGTATATTCAGCATTTATGATATTCAAAAAAAATGACAGCCTTAATCAAAAATATTTACATATTATAATTGTGCTTTTAATGTTGTCGGCAATTATTAGCACGGGGTTTCATAATTCCAATTCTCAAAAGTTTATAAATCAGGGATTCATAGGCTCATTGTCGGTATTCTATAATCTTGGAAATGAATACATCGGAGGAGGAATACTGGGCGGTATCATAAGTATGCCCTTTATCTCTATTTTTCGCCCTCTAGGGACCTTGATAATACTTACATGCTTTTCCATAATAATGCTTATTCGTCTTACCAACATATCGCTGGCAGGCTTTTTAAGGGATGTAAAAAATAAAGGTACCAAACTTAAAGTTATTAAGGGAGCAGGTAATGCAGTAAGAAATACTTTTAAAGGCAGTGTTCCGGATGAGGATGGTCTGGTTCCAAAGAGAAAGTTCAAACTTATTAATTTTAATACTGACAGGGATGAGGATGATTCGCTCCATAACAATTCTAATGAGAGAAAGACTGTTAAGGAAAGTAAAAATGATGTAAGTAATGAATTTGATATATCAATAAAAGATGAAATTCAACCTAAAATAGCAGAAAACAGTCTTGAGGTCCTAATGGATGACGATGTTGAATTCATAATGAAGGATGTCAAAAAGAAAAAGAAAATTGATGTGGAAAGCTATAAAAATGATGTTGACAAGGAAATTGCTTTGCGGGAAATGATTGAGGCCAGTTACAACTATCCTCCCCTTGAGCTTCTAAATGATAACAATCAGGAAATCAGTGACATAAAATCCCTTAAAAACTCGGCAATGGAAGTTGCCAAAAAGCTTGAGGATACACTAAAAAGCTTCGGAGTTGAGGTTAAGGTAATAAATATAAGCAGAGGTCCGGCGGTTACCAGGTACGAGCTGCAGCCAAGTCCCGGTGTTAAAGTAAGCAAGATTGTTAACCTGGCGGATGACATCTCGTTAAACCTGGCGGCTTCAGGAGTGAGGATAGAAGCACCAATACCGGGAAAAGCAGCGATTGGGATAGAAGTACCCAATAAAGAAGTAATTCCTGTGTTTTTGAAGGAAGTTATAGAATCGGGAGAGTTTCAGGATTTTCCTTCAAAGCTTGCCTTTTCAATAGGAAAAGATATATCGGGAAATACCATTGTCGGTGATATTGGTAAAATGCCCCATATGCTTATTGCCGGTTCTACAGGTTCAGGTAAGAGCGTATGTATAAACAGCATAATAGTAAGTATATTATATAAATCTTCCCCCGACGACGTGAAGCTTCTGATGGTTGACCCCAAGGTTGTTGAGCTTGGAATATATAATGGAATTCCTCATCTTTTGATTCCTGTTGTTACAGACGCTAAGAAGGCTGCTGGTGCACTCAACTGGGCTGTTCAGGAAATGGTAAACAGGTACAAGCTCTTTGCAGAGAAGGGTGTAAGAGACATAAAGGGATATAACTCGGTAATAGAGCAGGAGGGTCAGCAAAAGAAACTGCCTCAGGTGGTTATAATAATCGATGAGTTGGCAGACCTTATGATGGTTGCACCAAATGAGGTTGAGGACGCCATATGCAGGCTTGCACAAATGGCCAGAGCAGCGGGAATGCACCTTGTTATTGCCACCCAAAGGCCATCTGTAGATGTTATTACCGGGGTAATAAAGGCTAATATACCTTCAAGAATTGCTTTTGCAGTAAGTTCCCAGGTGGACTCAAGAACCATACTTGATATGGCGGGAGCTGAAAAGCTTTTAGGAAGAGGGGACATGTTGTTTTACCCGGTTGGAGAACCTAAACCCATAAGGGTAAAAGGTGCCTTTGTTTCAGACAAAGAGGTTGAAAGAGTTGTAGAGTTCATAAAGACCCAGGGTGAAGTTGAGTACGATAATAATCTAATAGACGAAATAAGTAACCTTAATTCTAATAGTGAAGAGGAAAGCGATCCGGGGGACAACGACAGCCTGCTGCCTCAGGCAACAGAGCTTGTTGTGGAAGCAGGAATGGCATCTGTGTCACTTATACAAAGGAAATTTAAGGTAGGCTATGCCAGAGCCGCTAGGATAATTGATCAGATGGAAGCCAGAGGTATTGTAGGCAAATTTGAGGGAAGTAAACCAAGGCAGGTACTTATATCCAGGCAACAGTGGCAGGAGCTTCAAATGAGTGAAAACAAGTAGTATACAAGACCCTTTAAATGAATATATTTATTATGAAAACATTTATTAATTATTAATTTTTAAAATAAAAAGCTTTATAGTTATATTAATTTGTTGTATAATTTAAAAGGCGTTGTTGCAACATAAAAATTAATTGATTTTTATGATAGAGAAAGCATTATTTAATTTGATTTTACTTTATTTTATTTGGACGGTTTAAGTCAAATCCATTTTATAATTGTGTATAATATTGCATAAAAATTGACTAAATTATCGGCTGTTTTTATGGCGGTATGCACAAAATTATTCACTTGACATATTAGTTATCCAGAATTAATATATAATTTAGGAACAGCTAATAAAGAAGACTCCTTTAACATACGGCCACTTGGCTTGGATATTATTTCATGGAGGGTTGGTACTGAGCCTTGTCTCCATGAGCTGATATAAATATATAGAATACATAGAAGGAGGACAATTATTTAATGAAAAAGTTCAAAAAGCTTTTGGCAGTTGTGGCTTGCGTATCATTGATGGCAACAACCTTTGCAGCATGCGGCGATAATTCAGAACCTGCTGCTTCGGAAGAACCATCTGCATCGACAGAAGCGTCAACAGCTCCTTCTGCAGAAGCTAGTGCCCCTGCATCAGAGGCACCCGTTGGTAGGACGGCGTTAAAAGGTGAAATATCATTTTGGCACTTCAATAAAGATGAAGGTCCAAACATTGTAAAAGCCTTCAATGCTGCTTATCCAAACGTTAAAATTAACATTTCAATTGTACCTGACAAAGACCAACAGTATCAAAACAAAATTACTTCGGCTGTAAGAGCGGGTTCAGGCGTGCCTGACGTGTTCCCAGCGGAGTCGGCATTTGTCAAGAGGTTTGTTGAAATGCCTGATGCGTATGCGGAGTTGAATGAAAAAGCTAAGGATATCGTCGGAAACATGATACCTTATACAGTTGCAGTCGGTACTGACGACAAGGGTTCTTTGAAGGCTTTGTCCCACCAAGCGGCAGCGGGAGCTGTAGCTTATAAAAAAGGTCCGGCTAAACAATTTCTTGGTACAGATGATCCGACAGCTATAGCTGATATGCTTTCAACACCTGAAAAGATGCTTCAGACAGCTAAGACTTTAAAAGAAAAGAGTGCTGGAAAAGTATCTTTGTTTCCAACTTTTGAGGAGCCACAGAAAATGTATCTCGGTGGCCGTAATCAGGGTTGGGTTGTTGATAACAGGCTTGTTATCGATCAGAAAATGTTAGACTTCATTGATTTTGCGAAACAGTTAAGAGACAACAAGTATGAGGCTTCTTTGGATCAGTGGTCGCCGGCATGGTCAGCTGCTATAGCTGCCGATGATAAAGCTTTAACATGGTCCTGTCCTACATGGGGCGTACCGTGGATAGTCGGATCAAACGACAAAAAAGCAGCAGAAGGCAGCAGGTGGGGTATAGCCAAGCCGCCATTCCCGTTCTTCTGGGGGGGAACATGGTTTGGTATTTACAGCAAGTCTGACAAAAAAGACCTTGCATGGGAATTTTTAAAATTCTTTACAGCAGACAACGATGCAATGAAAAAGTGGGCAGTAGAAAATCAGGATTTCCCGAATAATCTTTTGGTAATATCACAAGGGGCTGGAGAAACCAGCAAGATTATGGGTGTTGACCTTTTCAAATTCTATGAACCATTTATAAAAGACATCAATGGCAACATACTTACTAGGTATGATGATACTATTGAAAACGCATTTGTTGATACTATGAGGTCATATCTTGCAGGTAAGATAAAGACCAAAGAAGATATGCTAAAGACATTCAAGGATAAGGTAAAAACTAACTTGAAAGACATTACTGTTGAGTAATTTCGCAATCTCGGTCTATTAAAATTAGGCCAACTCAATTAATTATTCTAGGAGGGGGAACTTTGTTAAATAAATTAAGAGCAGGAGATAAATACGGTCAATACGGCTATATTTTTATTGCCCCTTTTTTCGTGGTACTAGCTATTTTCACGTTGTTTCCAATGATCTATACTCTATGGTTAAGCTTTATGCAATGGGATGGAAGTACTGTACCCGCTTCATTTGTGGGCTTTGACAACTTTGCGGAGTTGATTAAGGACAATACTTTCTGGCAGGCATTAAGAAATACCGTGGTTATATGGTTAGGTAACGTTGTGCCACAGATGATTTTCGCGATAGGGCTTGCTGCAATATTGACAGACAAAAGTGCAGAAATAAAGGCTGCAGGTTTTTACAGAGCTATTTTTTACTTACCGAATCTTGTAACAATGGCATCCGTTGGTTTGCTATTCTATTACATTCTCGATTGGCAAGCAGGTTCGTTAAACATGCTTCTTATGAAGCTAAATGTATTGTCTGAGCCATTTTACTGGCTTCAGGATGTAACTGCAACAAGAGGAGCTATCTCTTTTACACTATGGTGGATGTGGTTCGGATACAGTATGATCATATTCATGGCCGGAATTAAAGCTATTCCTGATGATTTGTATGAAGCTGCACATGTTGACGGAGCTAACAGATGGCAGACATTCAGGCATATCACAATACCAGGGATAAAGGGAAGTATCATGTACAATATTGTTACATCAGTTATAGGTGGTTTGACAATATTCGATATTCCTTACGTTTTGACAAACGGTGTTGGAGCACCGCTTGATAAAGCCTTGACTTTGGTTATGTATATGTATAATATGACTATCAAGAACAGTAACTATGGGTATGGTGCAACAATATACGCTGGTATGTTCGTAATAGTAGTTGTCTGTGTTGCAATTACCTTTAAGCTTTTAGACAAAAATTTAGCTGATAATTAAGGGGTGGATATAATGAGCTATAGTGCAAACTATAGTGGTGCGACTGCAAAAAACTTGAACAGTAATTTTTATACTGTTAAGAAAAAGGGTAGATTCAGCATAGGTAGAGCAATATTATATGTGTTTATGACAGCTTTGGCTGTAATATGCTTTCTTCCTTTTTACTTCATGATCATAAACTGTACTCATTCCAGTCAAGATATTGCACAGAAACTCTTGATATTTCCTGGATTGGAGTTTCTTGAGAACTATAAGAGAATGACATTACTTGTTCCTATTTGGAAGGGTATGGCAAACAGTTTGATGATTGCAGTAAGTGCTACTATTTTATCGGGTTATTTCGGAGCATTGACTTCGTTTGGTTTTGCCAAGTACAAATTTAAAGGAAAAGAGTTTTTATTTGCTATCGTATTGGGATCGTTGATTGTTCCTCAGCAGATAGCCTTAGCCGGTATCAGTAAGGTTATTTACACATTAGGTCTTGTTGATAACAGGCTCGCGTTAATAATACCTGCAATGGCAAATCCTGCAATGGTATTCTTTACACGTTATTATATCCAATCTGCGGTTTCTGATTCAGTATTAGAATCTGCCAGAATGGACGGATGTTCTGAGTTCAGAATATTTAACAGCATTGTAATGCCTATGATAGTACCTTCATTGGCTACTATGTCCATATTTACTTTTATAGGTTCATGGAACAGTTACTTGCTGCCGTTGTTCATTTTGAATACACAGGATAAGTACACTATGCCTCTTATGACGGCTCTTGCTAAAGGTGTTTACCAAAACGACTTTGGTGCAGTTTATTCCTGTATTGCAATGTCAATGCTACCTATTATAGTAGTATTCTCATTCTGTTCAAAATATATAATAAGCGGATTAACTGCTGGAGCTGTTAAAGAATAATAATTATAGAATATTTATTTATTTTATGTTGTTTCAAAACTAAATAAATTTGAAATATAAGGCTGTTATAAGGTTTTAACATAAAATTACACCCTATAATGGTCTTTTTGTAGGTACAAGTTTGTAGACATAATTTAAATTAAAATATTACCCAAAATAAAATTAATAACACATTTGAATCATGAAGGTTTTGGATGTGATGTTAAATATTTGAAAGGAGCTTATAAAATGAAGTTTGGTTACTTTGATGATAAGAGCAGGGAATATGTAATAAATACGCCCAAAACTCCATATCCCTGGATAAATTACCTTGGAAGCGATGACATGTTCGGACTTATTTCAAACACAGCGGGCGGTTACTGCTTTTATAAGGATGCAAGGCTTAGAAGAATAACAAGATATAGATATAACAATATTCCTCTTGATAACGGGGGAAGATATTTCTATATTAAGGATGGCAGTGAATATTATTCACCAAGCTGGATGCCTGTAAAAAAGGATCTTGACAGCTATGAATGCAGACATGGTCTGGGTTATACAAAGATTAAAGGTGTTAAAAACAACCTCGAGACTGAGATTACTTACACTATACCGCTGGAAGATAATGTAGAAATACATAGAGTATCCTTAAAGAATACAGGCAGCAGTGCAAAAGAAGTTTCACTTTTTTCATTCATTGAGTTCTGTTTATTTAATGCATACGATGATATGACAAACTATCAGAGGACATACAGCATCGGTGCGGTTGATGTAGACGGAAGTGTAATTTATCATAAAACAGACTACAGAGAAAGACGTAATCATTTTGCTTTCTATAGTGTGAATACACCAATAGACGGTTTTGATACTGATAGAGATACTTTCTTAGGTCAGTTCAACGGTTTACATGAGCCTGAAGTAGTTGCTGAAGGAAAATCAAGAAATTCAGTAGCTACAGGATGGAACCCTATTGCATCCCATGGGCTTAATGTTAAACTTGCTCCAAACGAAGAGAAGGTTTTTGTATTCGTTTTAGGATATGTTGAAAACAAGCCGGAAGAAAAATGGGCAGCCAAGGGAGTTATAAACAAGACTAAAGCTTTGGCTATGATTGAAAAGTATAAGGACAACAATGCGGTTGAAAAGGCATTAGCTGATTTGGCTAAGCATTGGGAAGAATTGCTTTCAAAATACTCAGTAGAAAGCAATGATGAAAAGTTAAACAGAATGGTTAATATATGGAATCCATACCAGTGTATGACTACATTTAACATGTCAAGAAGTGCTTCATTCTTTGAAACCGGTATAGGCAGAGGTATGGGCTTTAGAGATTCCAACCAGGACCTTCTCGGTTTTGTTCACCAGATACCGCATAAAGCAAAACAGAGAATACTTGACATTGCTGCTACACAGTTCGAGGATGGAAGTGCATATCACCAGTACCAGCCTCTTACTAAAAAAGGTAACAATGAAATCGGTTCAGGATTTAATGATGATCCACTGTGGCTGATTTTGGCTACTACAGCGTATATTAAGGAAACCGGCGACATGTCAATTCTAGATGAGCAGGTTCCATACGACTGTAACCCAAATAACACCGGTACATTACTTGAGCATCTTGAAAAATCATTCACTTACACATTAAATAACTTGGGACCTCACGGACTGCCGCTTATAGGTAGAGCAGACTGGAATGACTGCCTGAACCTCAATTGCTTCTCAACAAACCCTGACGAGTCCTTCCAGACTTGCCAGAACAAACAGGGAAGAACTGCAGAGTCAGTGTTTATTGGCGGTATGTTCGTTTATATAGGGAAAGAATATGCACAGCTCTTTGAAAAATTGGGAAATAAGGAAAAGAGCCAGAGCATAACTAAAGAAGTTGAAAAGATGAAGGAATGCGTAGAAACTCATGGTTATGACAAGGATTGGTTCCTGCGTGCTTATGACTTCTATGGCAACAAAGTCGGAAGCGATGAAAACGAAGAGGGCAAAATCTTTATTGAGCCGCAGGGTTTCTGCGTAATGGCAGGAATAGGTGTTGAAAGCGGAAAGGCTTTAAGAGCTATGGAATCCGTTGACAAGTACCTCAACACAAAATATGGTTGTGTATTGCAGAATCCGGCATACAGCGAATACCATGTAAACCTTGGAGAAATTTCTTCATATCCTCCAGGTTATAAGGAAAATGCAGGTATATTCTGTCATAACAATCCGTGGATAATGATTGCTGAAACGGTTTTAGGCAGAGGAGAAAAGGCTTTTGAATATTATTCAAAAATTGCTCCTGCATACATTGAAGATATCAGTGAAATTCACAAGATGGAGCCATATGTTTACGCACAGATGATTGCCGGTAAGGATGCTGTTAAGCCTGGTGAAGCAAAGAATTCATGGCTCACAGGTACAGCTGCATGGAACTATGAAGCAATCACAAAATGGATATTGGGCGTAAGGCCTGATTACGATGGACTCGTTATCGATCCATGCGTGCCTAAGGATTGGGATAACATCAAGATAAAGAGGGTATTTAGGGATACAGTATATAATATCACTATAAAGAACCCAAGTCATGTTAATAAGGGCGTTAAGAAGGTTATAATCGATGGAGTTGAGAAAGAGGGTAACTTTGTTCCTGCTGTGACAGATAAAGGAGCTCATAATATTGAAGTTATAATGGGATAAGATCAACTTTCATTATTAAGTAATTTATAAAAGTAATTTAAACTAAAACACTTTAAACCTTGAATAGCGGCAAAGTGCTGATAATAGCATGGCAGCCGGCAAAAAGGTGTAAAGTGTTTTAGTTATACAATAATCTATATTAAAAGTATTACATTTATCTCTTTTAATTAATTTAATTTATAAAATTTTTTAAAGAAGGTGTAAAATGAGCAAAGTAAAAATTAGCGAGATAGAATACGCCGGTTTTGGCAAATGTATTGAAATATCCAATAGTGAAGTGGATATTGTCATAACTTTAGATTGTGGTCCCAGAATTATAAGGTTCGGTTTTATCGGCGGGGAGAATCAATTTTATGAAAAATGCGAAATAAGTGTAGATTCAAAGTATGGCAAGTGGAATATCATGGGTGGGCATAGGTTGTGGCATGGCCCTGAAAATGTTCCTAGGACATATATTGCAGATAATAATCCGATAAAATATGAGACTATTGAAGACGGAGTGAAGGTTACACAAGATATAGAGCCATGGACACAAATACAAAAAGAAATGTGTGTGACCCTTGATCCTATGGAAAATAAGGTTAAAATCGTACATAAGCTGACAAACTTTAATGCCTGGCCTGTTGAGTTGGCACCTTGGAGTGTAACCGTAATGGCACCGGGAGGAAAGGAGATCATACCCCTTTCAAAAAGCAGTACAGGCAGCTTGCCAAACAGATCAATTGTTTTATGGCCATATACTCGTTTTAATGATGAACGTGTTTCATGGCTTGACCAATATGTGGTGTTAGATATAAAACCAGCAAAGGATGAATCCTTTAAGATAGGTACAAATAATGAAGAGGGATGGGCTGCATATGTTAGAAACGACAACCTCTTTGTTATAAGATCAGATTATGCTCACAATATGAGTTATCCGGATTCCGGGTCTTCCTACGAAACATACACTAATGGCAACCTTGTAGAGATGGAAATATTAGGACCTTTGGAAAAAATGGAAGTGGAAGGGTCATCTACCCTGGCAGAAACATGGGAATTAAAAAGAAATGTTTCAATAAATGAATTTAGTGATGAGAGCATAAACGATATGGTTAAAAAGCATATCGTGAAATAAAGGGTTGTTTCTAGGCGTTTTAAAAACTACTTTCAATATAAGTTGTTTTTAAAACGCCTTTTGAGGTTGCTACCATGTTTTGTCAGATGAAAAGTACTTTCTAGGTATAATGACCCAGGCTGCCAAATAGAATAGTATCGAGAGTCCGGCAAATACTGTGAGTATTACCCAAATAAGCCTTACGAGCGTTGAGTCTATTCCAAGGTATTCAGCTATTCCGCCGCACACTCCTACTAATTTTTTATCAGTATCCGAAAGATATAATTTTTTATTCATAATAATCGAGCCTCCAAAATTTTAATATTGTTTTATAGATGCTGAAATTTAAAGTTATATATTATTAGCGTCTATATATTAAAGGATACGAAGTTTATAATGTTATGTCTGAAAAATTAATAGAAAAATTAAAATAATTAAGGTTAGACTTTAAATAATTAAGGTTGAGCTGTGGATTATTTTGCTCATTTGCAGTGTAAAAATAATTTTATACTGTCAGCAGTGTATAATTATTTGCTCGATTGTGTAATATCTTGCTATTAAAAATGTAAAATAATTATTTTAAAACATATAGTTGTGATAAAATAAAATTAGGAGGAGATAAGTATGAAAAAATCAGGCAAGTATTCTGGAAAGGTTGGCATATTTTTTATTATGCTGGCTTTAATCACATCTATTTTGCCTAGTAATGCGGAGGTGTTTGCAGCAAGCTATGACTATTCCACTGCACTTAGGTATGCCATCGAATTTTATGATGCAAACAAGTGCGGTAAAGATGCTGTGGTTGATAACATCTTTGATTGGAGGACAGGCCCCTGTCATATCACTGACGGTGTAGATGTTGGACTGGATCTGACAGGCGGTTATCATGATGCAGGTGACCATGTAAAGTTCGGCTTGCCGCAAGGGTATGCGGCTTCAGTTATGGGATGGTCAATTTATGAGTTTAGGGATGTGTTTGATGCTACTGGAAATACTGAAAAAATGCTTTCACAGCTAAAATACTTTACAGACTATTTTTTAAGATGTCACCCAAACCCTACAACCTTTTATTATCAGTTTGGGGACGGTATAATAGACCACCAGTATTGGGGAGCACCAGAGCTTCAGGTAGGTGACAGGCCAACCCTTTATGTTGCCAATCCCAGCAACCCTGCAACTGATGTTGTTGGAGAAGCTGTTGCGGCATTAGCCCTCATGTACTTAAACTATAAAAGCACAGATTCTGCATATGCCGATAAATGCTTGAAGGCAGCAAAGGAGCTTTACCAGCTTTGTAAGGCGTCACCCAAAATAGGGGACTATCAATTCTTTTACCAGTCAACAAGCATGTATGATGATTTGGCATGGGGGGCAATCTGGCTCTATGTAGCAGAAAAGGACCAACAGTACATGACTGAAGCAAAGGAATACGCCCTAAAGAAAAATATAAACCAAGAAGACCCGTTGAAAAACAAATGGACCATGTGCTGGGACAATATGTATCTACCAGTACATTTAAAAATTGCAGAATTAACAGGTGACCCTGTATTTAAGACATCAGTGGAGTTCAATCTGGATTATTGGCTAAATACAGTAGACAAGACTCCTGCAGGCTTAAGGGTTCTACATTATTGGGGAGTTTTGAGGTATGCAGCAGCAGAATCCATGATTGCATTCTTATACAACAGGGTATCTCCAAATCAGAAGTACTTGGATTTTGCACAATCCCAGATGGATTATATACTTGGCAAAAATCCGGCCAACATGTCTTATGAAATAGGTTTTGGAAACAGATGGTCATCATTTGTACACCACAGGGCAGCACAAGGGGGACAGGGATATGAAAATAATGCAGATAAGACACCTGCAAAATATGTATTAAGGGGTGCGTTAATAGGAGGACCTGATAAAACAGATACCTTTAAAGAAAGTGTAGATGAGTATCAATATACTGAGGTTGCAATAGACTACAACGCAGCATTTGTGGGAGCATTAGCCGGAATGGCTAAGCATTTCGGAGCACAGACAAGTATTAAGCCTTCACCCACACAGACAGTATCTCCAAAGCCATCGGGAGAAAATAAATATACAATTACAGGATATATATCCCTTGATTTCCAGGTTTCCAGCCAATCTTCACAATTTATAAAGGAAGGATTCAGGGTTGAGATACCAAATGTAGGTATTTATGCACAAACCAATTCAAACGGCTACTTTGAGCTTTCCGGTGTTCCTGTAAGTACAATCGGACATACCATAGCGATAAGTAAGAAAAACTTTTTAAAGAGAGAAATTGGAAAGGTCGTAGTAACAGGTAATGTGCAGATATCAAACAGCACTTCTCCAATATTGATGTGGATTGGGGATACTAATGGAGATGGAGCAATCAATATGTCGGATATTATGGCCTATGCCATGGTTTTTAACAGTACATCAGGGGATGGAAAATATAAGCAGGATTTGGATGTGAACCAGGACGGGGCAATAAATATGAGTGATATAATAACAGTAGCAAAGCACTTTAGTGCATCAACTTCCAGCTATAATTAAATATTCAGTATAATTGAAGGAGAGGACATAGTAACAATGGGAAGATATGATGATGTTTTGTATCAGCTAATAAGGAAAGGTGCCAGGAGCTCATTCGAAAGGATGTCCAAAGATGAAATAAATGAGATTATAAAAAAACATCCGGGTGTTCCGGCTGACTATATTGAATATCTTGAAGAGATAGGATATGGTGATATGGGAGATAATTACTTTATGCTCTATGGAGGATTGGTAGAGGCTTCCGAAATATATGGAGAAGAGAAAGCTCAGAAATTAAGAGACATTGTTTTTCTGGGAGATTATTATAACGGGCACAGCATAGGATTTTCCAAGATAGGGGAATGGGAAATGGTAGACGTTGATAGCCTGCAAAATGTAAAATTCCTTAACACATCCTTTGAGAATTTTATAAAAAATAAGTTGGATGAGTATTTAGGAATGTTGAGTTTGTAGCATAGGACACTTTTATTTATTAAGTTCTCCATTTAGTATTGTGAGGTATTTTTGATGAAGAAAAGTATTATATTGTTGTGTATTCTGTTAATTCCCATGTTTCTTCAAGGTTGTACAGATAGTATAAGGGCCAATTCTTACAAGGCACAAGCTGATAAATACTTTGAACAGGGGGATCATAAAAATGCCCTTGCTTACTACGACAAGGCACTAGATGAAAGCTCAAAAAAGATAGGAGCATTGGGTGGAAAGGCAAAGGCCCTTGAAGCCTTGGGAAAGTATGATGAAGCCTTAAAGGTATGTGATAATGCAATTAAGGTTGACCCCAAAGCGGCAGACATATACAACACCAAAGGAAATATATTGTCGGATAAATCAGAGTTTGAAGAGGCGTTGGAAAACTATAAGTCTGCCAATAAAATTGAGCCTGATAATGCGGTTTACATTAATAATATTTCTTATGCCTTAAATATGCTTGAAAGATACCAGGATTCTATAGAGTATAGTGATAAGGCAATAGAGAAAGATCCCAGGCTTTCCATGGCATTTATAAATAAGGGCTATGCTTTGGAGGGCCTTGATAAGCCGTCAGAAGCTTTAGAACTGTATGATAAGGCAATTAAGTACGACCCGAAAAATATTAGAGCTTATATATACAAAGGGGATATACTCAATAACGAATCAAGGTATAATGAAGCCATTGAAATGTACGATAAAGCTATTAATATTAGCAAGGACAAGGGAGATATTGATGCACTTACGGGTAAGGGAGACGCCCTTTGCAATATGGGGAAATATGAAGACTCCATTAAATGTTTTGACAAGGCGATTGATGCAGCACCGGACAATCATGAAATCTACATATTTAAAGGTCGTTCTTTATACTATTTGGGGAAATACAAGGAGTCTGTTGAATGTCTGGACAAGGCATTGGCTATTAATGAAAAATCGTCCTATGCCAAGCTTTGGAAGGCAAAAAATTTTACAATGAACGAAGAATATGAAAAAGCGGAGAAATTGTGCAAGCAGGTTTTAAATGACGACAGCAGCAATTCATTTGCATATGATGTCAAAGGATGCATTTATTTAAATCAGAGCAGGTTTAAAGAAGCCATAGCAATGTTTGAAAAGGCGATATCAATAGAGCCGGACTATATTGATGCAATAGTAGATAGAATAAGTGCCAGTTTCTATATGAAGAACTATGATGAGTGCATAGCTCTTTCAAAGAAGGAGCTAAAAAGGTTCCCTGAAAATATTGATATTTTGTGGTACTTAGGAGATAGTTACTCATATATAAACCTTCATAAAGAAGCAATTGACTGTTATAAGAAAATCCTCAATATTAATCCTGATTATGAACAGATTTTGGCGTTGACAGCTTGTGAATATTATATTTTACAGGACTATAAAAGTTCTGAAGGGTACAATGATAAAGCCTTGAAGATAAATAAAAGCAATAAAACAGCAATAAAGCTTAAAGAAGAGTTAGAAAAAAGGAAGCTGCCTGAAAGCAGACAGATTTGGGATTTTATTAAAGAGAACTATCTTTATTTGGACAAGGCTAAGGATTACGAAAAAAAATCAAAGAATTTTACGGCCAAAAAGGAAATAACTATTAAGGATATTGAGGCGTTTATTAAATCAATTAGGGCTCGAGATGATACTTTTACGTTTGTTGTTTCAGGGAAGGATTATGATGAGATTATGAGTATGGATAATTCCAACCATATCATAACTAAATCTACGGCAAAAGATATATTTTATGTAGGAATAAATTCATTTACCTCCAATACTTCGAGAGAGTTTAAAAAGGCTATTGGCAAGATAGATAAGCCGGAGCAAAAGAATCTAATTATAGACCTTAGGGATAATAGCGGCGGGTTAACCAAGGCGGCCAATGAAATCCTCGATATGCTGCTCCCTAAATGTGCTACAAGCTACCTCATATATCGCGATGGCTATATGGATTCCTATTACTCGGATGATAACCTTGTGAAATTTAAAAAAATTTTTGTTTTTACAAATGAGAGATCAGCCAGCAGTTCAGAGCTTCTTGCATTAGGCCTTAAGAAATATTTACCGAATGTAACCATCGTAGGAAGGCCTACTTTTGGAAAAGGTGTGGGCCAGACAGTATATGAAAATAAATCAAAGAAATACTTGATATATCTTGTCTCATTCTACTGGAATGTCAAAGAGAAAAATATTATGGGTCAGAAAATTACGCCTGATGTGAGGGTTAGAGGAAATAATACCGATACTTTTATAAGAGTGGTTGAAAAGCAAATTAAGAAATGAAAAAGAACAACTATGAGGCTATCTTATCAATAGCCTCATAGTATGCCTTAAACTCTTCTAAATACTTATAAGTTTCCTTTCCATAGGTCTCCTTGTATTGCACAAGTCCTATTTCAGGCAATCTGATATCAAGCCCGATTTTTACTGCAAGCTCTGAAACAAAGGGAATTTGGCCTTCATAACCATTGTATTCTGCCAAAATTTCTTCCACTTCAAACTGATTCTTTGTTTGTATATCCAAATCCATTAAATAAGCTCTGGATTTTAAGGCTTCAGCTGCAAACTCTACGTTTTGCAAATCATCAGTTAGCATAGCGGCCACCTCTTCATCCGTGCAGTTGGAAAACTTTGGAGGAATATTTTCCTTCTTGGATATAATCTGATCGTTAATCCTTGCACCATTAACACTTATCTGAGATATTCCCAAGGTTTTAGCCCATTTCCCGTCTCCATATTTGTCAAATACATCATAACAAATTATTTCTCTAAAAAGAACTGAGGCAATCATTTCCTTTGGAACACCGCAATTAGAATTATTTAACTCGCTGTCAAGCTCACTTACCAGCAAATCAACCGCTTCTTCGACTGAATATGTATTTGTTATGCCGCTGCCAATACCCTGACTTAAAGAAATCTCAAAAAGTCTTTTACATAGTTTTTTCTTAAGCTCCAGTTTATGTACAAAATCCATTGCCTCTTTAGGTAATGTGGTTTTTAAATTTATGCTTTCTTGTACGGATTCTAGAGTATCTCGCCTCTCCTCTTTTGTTGTATCCGTTTCTCTCATGCTAATACCACTTATTGTTGTTGTTGTTTTATAATTATTTGAAATCACTTTAATTTCTTTATTAGTCATGTTTTCTTTTGCTTTTACCTCGTCAGAACACTGGAGCTGAAATAATATGGAAACTATTAAAACCGTCGATATAAGCTTTATCTTACCTTTCATAACTTGATTTTACCCCTTAAAACACTAAACAAATCTATTTATGAATTAATTATTGTGCTTTGAACTTATTACTCACTTTGTTTGTATTAGTATTAATATTTTTATTACCCAATTAATGTATTTTTTGTCTATACAATTTTACTTTTATTCTGAGTATTTTTCAATATAATTTTTCAAATATTAATAAATTTTTCACAAATGTAATAGATTAATTGATATTAAATTAAAATTTCATTAATCTTGTATTTGGCAGAATAAATAACGAACGGTTAACGTTATTTGCGATAGACAAATGTAATAGGTTTATTGATTTTAATAGATTGAATTATGGAAAAATTTCTGATATAATTAATACATACAATATTTTTCAAATCCAGTCAATTCTTTAATCAATACAAAATTCCACATTAACGGTGATAAATATGAATTATAATGGGCTTTTTGATGGAAAATACCGTATTCTAAGGCCCCTTGGACAAGGCGGCATGAGTACTGTCTATCTTGCTGAGAATGTTAAGCTCGGGACTCTGTGGGCTATTAAGGAAATAAACAAAAACTCCAGAATAGATATTCTGATTGAGCCTAACATACTTAAGAGGCTAAATCATCCTGCACTCCCAAGAATCTTTGACATAATTGAGGATGATGAAAACATTTATATAATCGTAGATTATATTGATGGAACTTCCCTTGATGTGGACCTTGGCAGGGCTGGGAAATATCCAGAAGAAAAGGTCATTGAGTTTGCACTTGACATTTGTGATGTCCTCAGCTATCTGCATAATCAAAAGCCCAACCCGATAATCTACAGGGACATGAAGCCGGGAAATATAATTTTGACAAATGATGGATCCATAAAACTCATTGACTTCGGTATTGCCAGGGAGTATAAAGAGGAATCCAACTTTGATACCGTCTACATCGGAACAAGAGGATACGCCGCACCAGAGCAGTATGGCAGCGGTCAAACCAATGAAAGGACTGATATTTACAGCCTTGGAGTGACATTGTATCACCTTGTGACAGGGAAAAGCCCAAATGATCCTCCATATGAGATAAAATCCATAAGGCTTTATGACAGCAGCTTATCGGAGAAGCTGGACAGCGTCATTAACAGGTGCACAAGGCAGGACCCGAATGAAAGATACGGGAGCATTGCCGAGCTCGTAATTGATCTTAAAAAAGCTGGTAAAAGAAGCAGTAACCATAGTATCGACAATATAATTGGCAGAAAAGAAGTTGCTAGACAAACGCATATTAGCTTTAAGAAGTTAGTGCTAAGTGTTCTGGGAAATTCGGAGTTTGCTGCTGAAGCGGCTTATGTAATAACAAATCTGACGGACTTAAAGGTAATATTAATTAATTTAGATTTCATATCATCCAATCTCGACTTAAATCTTAATCTTGTACCTAAACTTGATAAATATGTTTCTTCCAGAGATGAAAATTACGGATTTAATATGATTAAGGAAGCGATGGAACGAAATTTTTTCAGTCAGGATGTCTTGGAAAAAGCCTGCATAAATATTGAGAATTCAAGTAATCTATATGTCCTTACAGACCCTTATGACATATACAATTATGAAAAGTATAAGGATTTAGATGTTGAGAAGCTTGTTGAATACTCATACAGAACCTTTGATGTTACAATTTTATGTCTGAACAGTTCAATACATGATCTGTACAGCAAATCAGCACTAATAAAGAGTGATTATAATCTCATTGCTTCTGGAGCAAACATAGATGAGTTAAGGGGTTTTGAGGGGTATTTTCAGTATATGAAGGATAGGAATGACATTTCTCTAGACAAGATCAGGCTTATTGCATTTGACTACAAGAAGGATGTTAACCTTCCGCAAAATGTGCTCAGCGGCTTCTTTGGAGGAAATAAGCATATAGGTACTATCAATTACCATATGGATAGAGAGAGGTATAGAAACGTCAACTCATTCTATGCTAAAATCGCTTTGGAAAAACAGTCTCAGGAATATCTTAATATATTATCACATCTTAATATAATTCCTAAAAGGACTTTAGGCAATAAAATAGGCGGCCTCATAGGATCAATTTTCGGGAAGGGCTAGGTTCGTATTGAATTCATTTTTATAATTTGAATGTTTATGCAGTTTTAGGTACGATCAAAAAGTAACTTCCGCTATAAATTTCGCTTATGTGTTGACTTAGCTCGTCAACACCCGCTCAAAAGCGGAAGTAACTTTTTAATCATACCTTAATTTACATATCAGAAAGGAATGGATTTTAATGCTCAAAACTCAAAAATTTATTTTGCTTGTTGCAGTATTTCTATTGGTGATGGCAGGAACTATATACTACTTTAATAACATTAGGATACCTGGACTTACTAGCAGCCTGGAAAAGGAAATAAGGGCCAAAATTGATGTAGCTGCTATGCCTAAGATGAAAATAGCTGTGATAGCAGATAAGGAAGGAATTCCTAAGTACACCCAACTTACAGATGAAATAATTAAGAGAAAGGTGAAGGTTATAGACATACCAAATGATTTTGTTGCTTCAAATGCAGCCTTTGATATTGATATGTTAAAAAATAAAATAACAAAAGAGGATCTCAGGTTTGGAGAGCAGATAATACTAGACAGCCTATCTACAGAGCAAAAATGGTTTGGAGACTATGACAGGCTAAAGGAATTTGCTGTAAGAAGTATTGTTGCAGAAGAAGTTAAACCCGGTAATATAGTTGACTTGATTGTCAATTATAGAAACGGAACTTATGACATTTTGGTTGCAAAGACTAAAGTCAGGAAAATATACAAGTCGGAGGGAAAGGACGGAACAATAAGCTCCTATACCTTGATATTCGCCCTTGATGAAACAAGCTACAGGGATGTTTTGTTGGCGAGCAAGCTGGGGTATCTTGAAACCAGATTGTATATTGATGAAAGCCAAAAAGCATCTGCCAAGACATTCAACTATGCAGTACAGTCAAAGAAGATCCCAATGATAAAAGTAGATGAAAAGGATTCTGCATTAGCCGGTATTATCCCCATAGGAAGTACAGGAGATGCAGGTGTAAAAGAAGGAGATGTAAATCAAAGCCTAAAACAGGGAACAGTATCAGATTCCTCAAAAGAGAATAATTCCCAGAAACCAGAGGTAAAGGTGGAAAGATAAAGGAGACGGCTTATGGTGATTTCGGTAACAGCTCCAAAAAAGGGAATGGGTCAGACCCAGAGTGCTATTAACCTTTCCGCTATGCTTACAAAGCTCATAAAGGGGAAGGTGCTGCTTGGAGATATCAATAAATTCAGTAAGGATATTGAATATTATTTTAGTGATACCCATGCATTAAAAGGATTAGATAGTCTTATAAGCCTTATCGAGGCAGGGCTTTTGAAAGAGGATAATTTTGATACCTGTGTAAAATCTATAAACTCGGAAATGGACATTCTTATAGCCAATGAGTGCTTTGAATTAAGTAATAACAGTATAGACAAACTGATAAGCTTTTCAGAAAAACTTTATGATGTCGTAGTTGTTGACACCATATCTGGAAGCAGCATCCTTACAAGAAGATTCTTCGAAAGGTCCCATGTCATTCTGGTGGTTTTGAATCAATATAAAAATGTTGTGGATTTAGCGTTGGGAAACCAGCTATATAAGGAGTTTTCCGATAAGGTGGTATATGTAGTTAACAGATACAGGGATAACATAAATCTTAAGACTTCCGATATCAAGGGAATGCTAAAAGCAAAGGGCTTTGAAGGTGAAGTATTTACTATAAACTACGATGTTTCAATGATTAATGAATGTAATGACCACTCGGTTCTTAATTTTATACTGAGTAAAAGCATTAGGACAGTATCGGTACATGAAGAAATGCTTTTGCTGACAGAATTTTTATTAAAAAGATATGGTGCTGATATACAGTTAAAGGATATAGGCATCAAGCAGGGAAAATTATTTTCCTTCTTTATGTCTAAGAAATAATGATGCATGCCGCATCATTATTTCACACGACAACATTAAGGATGCAAAATTACTTCGTAATTTTGTTATGTCTAAGAAATAGCGGTGCAAAGTTACTTTGTAATGTCTAAGAAATAGGGGTGGGAGATTTGAAGGTTAATAATGTTGAAGAATTTAAAAAGATATCAAAGGAAATGGATGAGATATTAAATGATATAGATAAATATCAGAGACTTTATAACGTTGACAGGCGAGAGGCAGAGAAAGAGATTCAACGCTATACCGGCTATAAGGACAAAGCGGCATTAGGAAGAAAAGAGGTAAGGGCACATATTATAAATCAGTATGTAATCATTTTAAAGCAGCTTTATAAGCTCGATGATGATGGCATTAACAGGTTTATAGACTTCAGGGAACTTAAGAATAATAGTGCTCAGGTAATATTCGAAATGCTTATTGAGCTGTATGACATATCTGAAATAATCAATAAATATCACCTTTATATAAGAGTTCTGGAAAAGGATATATGGAAAATCGCAGTTTCAGAAGAGGCATATATCAAGTACAGCTTTGACCTTACAAAGAAGCTGAAGCTCCTTGCAACATTTATTTATGCAGATGTTTACGGGCAGGATGTAATTGATTCGCTGCAGCATCATAAAATCAGTGAAATAGGCATAATAGACAAGGATTATGTTTATATAGTTTATAAGGGGAACAAGCTGCATTTGGAGTTTTTGAGGTTTGAAGATGAAAACGTCATTCTAAACATTCAAAAGAAGACAACGAGAAATGCAGTACTAAACTATGATAAGAGCAATCCCACCCTCGTTACATCAAAGGATAACAGCAGCCGTATTACTGTAGCCGGATTTAACGCTACAGCAGAAGGCGACCTTTATTACAACGAAAGAATATTCAATCTTTCAAAAATTACTTTGGAGGAAATGAGGGACTCATACAACACCATAAATGAGCTTGTGTTCAGATTCCTTTCCATGAACCAAAAGGGCAGGGGTTCTCATTTTGTGACAGGCTCTGATATGGGTGTTGGAAAATCTACATTCCTATTGGCTATGATGGAAAAGATACCTGATATGTGGGGGATCGGAATACTTGATACCCAGAATGAGCTTCAGGCTAGGAAAAAGTATCCATGGAAGAATGTCCTGACCCTTATTGAAAACCCCGACAGAACTATTGCCCAGCTCTTTGAAATAATGCTGAAAATGGCCAGGGATGTAATATACGTAGGTGAGATAACAAAACCGGCGGAGGTAGCAGAGCTTGTGAACTCTAGCTTGAGGCTTAATGCAGGTGTCGGAGCTACTCTTCACTCAAAGACCCCCTTTGAGGTGGTTACAAACCTTAGAAACCTCATGATGCGAACTGAGATGTACAACAACAGCGATGTGGCAGAGGCCGATATTGCAAGAGGTCTTGATCTGGTAGTGCACCTTGCGAAGCTTGAAAACGGACGGATTATAGTTGATAGTATTGTAGAAATAGAGTATGTTGAGCAGGAGACATTTATTTCCCCAGTTGTGGAGGGCAGATTTAAGGATCTTTTGTACAACCTAGCAAAGATGGCACAATATGCCGTACTGAAGTATATATACAGGAAGAGCTACAGGTACAATGTAATAATTCAGTACGACAGGAATAAGAACGATTGGATTGCATTAAATCCTCCTTCAAAAGATTATTTCTCAAAAATAGGCAGGTATGTAAGTGAAGAGGAGATTAATGAATTCATGAATTACTTTTCAAGATGCAAAGATGGACAATAAAACTTGTCAAAACACACTCAAAAAATGTAAGCAATATTTAATCATGCCTTAACATAAAAAGTAGGTGAGGGATTATGTCCATAATTTCAAGAATAATTGAAGGCTGGAAAAGGATATCAGCATATATAGTTCAAATGGATTTATTTACTGCTGTATGTGTTTTGCTTACTATAACAGCTATAGTCCTGTTGATAAGGCTGATAATTCAAATGCTGAATGCATACAAAATCAAGCAGTTTTACAGTGTCAATAAGGACAAACGCTATGCACTTCGTGAAATTACAAAAAAGCTGAAAAAGAACAGGTATTTTCTTAGCTTGGCTGAAAATATTGCTTTTAAAATAGGCATGTTCAACAACTATTCGTATGAGAGAAACCTTGAATTTGCCACCATGACCTGCTTTGCGTTTTTAGGGCTTGCAGCCTTAAGCATTATAATATTCATTCCATTAGTGTCGGTTATATGGTATATTCTCCTTTTCTATATTTTTATGGCTGTTATATTTGCAATATTGCTGTTTTATATTTTTACAATGATTGCCAGATCAAGGTTTAATAATCAGCTGCCTGAGACATTTAAAATTATAAATAGCAGATACATAACCCATGGCAACATATTAAAGGCTATTAACGTTTCGCTAAACGATTTTGATAAAGCTGTCAAGCGTGAAATGATAAAGATTTACGATGTTTTAAAAAAGAATGATATGTATGATATCAATAATACCTTCAGGATGATAGACAGGGCATACAGGAACGAATATGTTTCACTGTTATTAAATCTTATCAAACAGGCACACTATAAGGGTGGCAATAAAGTAATAAAAGAGCAGATAGAAAGCACTACCGAAGAGATACTTATAGATATTGCAAATCAAAAGGACCTAAGTGCATCCACCAGGACATATGTTTTTTTAAGCGTTTTTCTTCTTCCTGCCATATGGTTTGTAGAACGCTTTAATTATAAGGCCTTGGGGGAAAAGTCCGTAGAATTCTATTCAAGCCCCTATGGAATCGGTGTTAAGCTTGGATTTTTAATAGCTCTTATGTTTTATATCGGAATGATGCTGTTTTTAGAAAGAACTTCAGATTGAGAGGTTTACTTATGGATATATCTGCTAACCTTTTTCTGGTTCCGGCTTTCTTGGCTTTTTTATTGATATTCATTTCTGTGATCAAAAAAACAGTCATGGATGTCAAGCAGTATAAAATAGGAGAAAAAAAGCAAAGTCCTCTTGAAATTATTATTGAAGTGATGGACAGGATTAATGTTTTTACCCCTAAAAAGGGATCAAAGGTTTATAAAGGTTACAAATCCTTTTTAAAATACTCCAGGCTTTCTGTCAAAAAACTTTTCAGGATAAAATTCATACTGTTTATTATTGCATTAGTATTTTTGCTCCTAAAGTATTATACAGACATAGGCATATATACCAGGGATATCTATACCAGGTTTGATTATTACTCCGATCTGTTGTTCCAGTATAAAGGAGAGGTTCAAAATAAAGAACTGGCTTTAAAATACGAAGTTGACTGCCTTAATAATGCCCTGTCGGAAATTTCAAAAAACGAGATTATCAGCTCATCCAAAGAAGAAATTCAACTAAGGATAAAGTCATATATTAGGGCTGCAGATAGAGAGCTGGAACTTCCAAAGGACACCATAGCAAACAAGGTTTATTACAGGCTCTATGACTATTACAAGTACAGAAATATTAACTTGTTTGCGATATTCTTGATTGGTCTGCTTGTAAGCTTTGTACCTGAAGTCATGGTGTATCTTAGAAGCTTCTTTGCCAAGGCGGATGCAAGAAAGGAGCTAAGGTTTTTAAAAAAGCTTATAATAGTCAACGGCTCCATAAAGCCTGTGGATTTCATGGAGCTTTTGGAAATGCTGATTGAAAGGTCCAAATACTACAAAGAGATGCTTCAGGAAATACAGGATGCAAATAAGAGAAACAATATCGACAACAAGACCATATATATGAATCTTATAGGCAGTACAAGAGACCTTGATTTAAAACTGTTTTATGAAAAGCTTGACCAGGCAAACAATTACGATTTTGACCAGGCAATCCTTAATATTCACAATGAGTTCAAAATGGAAAAAAGAGAGGTAGCAAGGAAAATAAAGAAGAGAATTGACCTTATAAATATTCTGGGAATTCTGTTTTTTATGGTTCTTATTGTAATTTTGATCATGTACCTTATGATACCATGGATGAAGTCATACAACATGAGCCAACTGATGTGATCTGCTGGTTAATCTAAACACTTCTAGTATAGGAAGGGGTGAGGCTATGAAAGAGGTGGTTTTTGAAGTTGTTATAGGTGTGATAATAATAGGGCTCCTGGTAGTGGTTATAAACCTTTTTAGGGGCAATCTTGAAATAATTGGATCTACTGCGGATAAAGCGGATAGGATGGATAAGGTGCAGGCGGAAACATTAGGTGTTGATATAAATAAAAGCAGTGTCAAGGGGAGCGATGTTGTTTCTGCTATAAGGTATTATGCCGACAAACCTGAGGTTAGCGTATATGTAGACAGTCAAGACTGTAGTGGAAAATCAGACCTCAGCGGAATTGATTACGAAGCGGTTTATAATGCAGAGTACAAGTTTGAAAAAGAAAAGAAAAGCTTGGAGAAAATATATTATTGGCTGGCTTCAGGGTCAAATGCAAACTAGGTATCTCGACATGAAAAAGGAGGAGTTTTTATGGATAAGATTATTGCAACAGTGATTGTTTTGATTATTGTATTAGGGCTAATAGCCTTTGCAATTTTGCCACAGCAGGAAGGCGTAAAGCAAATGGGGGAAAAGGGAACAACTGAGCAGCAGAAGCTCATCCAGATGGTTAATGATCCAAACAGGGTAATGGGGAGTGCAATCAGATCTTATTTGAACCAACCGGGTGTAAAGGTGACCATTGGAGGAAGTGCAAGCTTTGATGTAAATACCATAATGGATTCGCAGGTTTATACAATGAAAAAGACCTATAAAACCGATGGTTCGATTGATACCGTTGATTTTACAATTGTTAACATGGGATCAACTGCTGGAACATCACAGGGCAGTAATTAGGTCCGGGAGGTCTTTATGGCTGGAAAGCTTTTTGGTACTTTTCTTATAATTATGTTCCTTACGTATATGGTTTTGTTATCCAGCTTTTATTTTATGCATCAGTCTGTTTCAATTAATGTAAACAGCATTAATTATAATGTTTGTGAAAGTCTATCTACATCAGGCATTCTGACACCCCAGCTCTTTACCTACTTATCCGACTCTTTGGCCAGATATGGTAATTTTCAGATAAAAGTCAAGCTGGAGAGGCAGCTCAAGGCTGGGGTTTATGACACTTACTTTTTTAGTGGCGAGGACATAATAAAAGAAATAGGCAGCAACGGAATAAAAGGCCGGATGAACATCATAAACAGCAAGCTTGGTGTAGGTGACAGGGTTACCATATATGTGGAAGATAACGATCTTACATTGTTTGGACGACTCATAAATGCTACATTCTTTGGAAGTAGTTCCGGCAAGTTCGCTGATACAAAAATTAAGTCGCTGAAATCCTGTATAATCTCCAATGAGCCAAGAGACTTGGTCAGGGGGTATGATGTGATTGCAGAGATAAAAGGAAGGACCGATCCTGTGGCTATAAGTGTCACAACTAAGCTTGGAAGCGGTAATTACAGCTATGATAATGGAAACCCTGTTTATGGTGACAGTGATAATGAAAAAATCGCCTCAGGGGTTCCGGGAAGTGACTACATATTGGAAACAGGTGAGTTTAAAAGGGAGTACTTATATGAAAATGACGGTTCAACAATAAAGGAGATTGTATTTATTCAGCAGTGAGATAAATATAAATCAATAAGGATTCATAGGAGTGTGTATATGGGAGAAGTGATGGCTGTCATTATTATTCTGCTTCTAATTGTTATGGTTTTTGTCCCATTAGCGTATTTGAACTACACATCTGCAAGTAATGAAGAGGTAAAGCAAACATTAAACCTTTCTTGTAAAGTTATTGTCAATAACATAGAAAACCGGGCAGCAAACCTTGAAGGTATATCAAAGGGCTATTACATGGATGACATCTCTCAAGTAAATATCGATATGAACAAGCTTTTGGGGGATTTTGACGAGTTGATACGATACAATTCAGGTGACGGTGAAAGTTTTGATAAGATAAAAAGGAGCATTTTATTAAAGGCACTTGTATTAAAGGACAAGTTTTTTATGACTAAAAAGGTGGAAACCCTTCCGGGGGTCTTTGAAGACCAGTGGGGGCCGCCTTACTTCTTTACCACAGCTATATATGAAGGTGGAAAGGAAAATCTTATATATTTAAACACAAAGGATGACAGGGTTGTGTATTTTGAGGGGGGGACTGAGAAAAGAGACAAGGTGTTGTCTGATTTTCAGGGCGGCATTACAAGGAAAGAAAAGAGCCAATTAATAATAGATAAAATAAACCTGGAAATGGAAAAGGCCACCAGGGAAATTGGTGTGCGGAAGGGTATCGGGGTTAAAATAAGAAATCCGTATGACACAGGAATAGATAACGCCATAAATTATGCCAATGTAAACGTGCTAGATGGAGGAATAACTTTTTTCGTATTATACGGGGATAACACGTTACTAAATGCCAATGGCAAGGACTTTAATTTCAAGAACTACAATGTAGCCGGCTATTCCATGTCGTATTAAGGAATGGCAAATTTTATAGAAACCTCTTGTTTGGAATTTCCAACATGATAAAATATAAGAAAAAGCTGCTAAAGAAAAACGTCAAAAGAGATACGGAGGAGATCCATGCTTAAAAGGTTTAAGCTATTTAATTGCGGTTTTATACTTGTACTATTCGTTCTATCGCTAGCCTTGACTTCATGTAATTCCGGTACTTCGGAAAAAACATTGAGAACTCCAACTATAGGTAAAGCAACTATTGATACAGCAACTGAACCGACGGGCCACAGTGCAAGTAAGCCGGCTGTTATACCAAGCACGTATTCGCTTACGATCTTGAGTACCAATGACATCCATGGGCATATTGAAACATTGCCTGAATATGCAACAATTGTAAAGCAGGTACGCAGTGAGCGGAAAAATGTTCTGCTGTTGGATGCAGGAGATGTTTTCAAGCGTGGAAAATACGAGAACTACCAAGGGAAGATTGAAATGGATATATACAATGAAATGGGCTATGATGCAATGGTTCTTGGAAATAATGAATTCAAAGTTCCAGGAAGCAAGAAATCCAAGAAAAACAGCGGCACCCTGGAGGATAGCGACAAACAGATTTCAAGCCTCATTAAATGGGCACAATTTCCAATACTATGCGGAAACGTAAAGTTAAAAGACACAAATAAGTATATTGATGGAACAAAGCCATATACTGTTATAGATGTGAATGAGGTAAAAGTAGGTATTATCGGCGTCACATCAACCGCTCCAAAAGAGGAAAAGCTTGATATGACGGTTAACAAAGACTTCATATCTCCGCAGAAGGCAGTTAAGCAGCTTCTGCCTGAGGTGAAGCGTGTATCCGACATTCAGATTGTTCTATCCCATGCAGGAATGAGTAATGATAAGAAGGTGAAGGATGTGTCGGCCATAATAGGTGGGCATGACCATATAAGGACTTTAAAGCCGGTTGTCTCCAATGGTATTCCCATTATGCAGGCTGGCGGCGAGGAGTTGCATTATCTAGGCAGAGTTGATTTGGAGTTCAAGCAAAAAGACAACAATTGGGTTTTGGATAGTTTTAGCACCAATCTTTATCCTGCTGACGGAATTGTAAAGGATGAAAGGATAAAAAGGATAATTGACGATTATCGCAAAAGACCAATTCCAACGTTGAACGTGAAATAGGAAGTAAATTTTAAAAATAGATTCCATTCTATGGACAACACGTTTAATAATATTGTATAATATTTCTATGTGTTATATAAAATATGCATAAAGATTTGCAAATTTTGTAGCGAATATATGTAAGATAGAAATAGTACAGATTTACACGAGCTCAATAAATATGGATAATTAGCTGAGTTAAATTATATAAATGTATATATGATGTGTAAAATTAATATTAGAGATCTGTAATCTTATTTTAATGAGTTTAGTTTTATATTGGATACTTATAAAATACACTCGTTATGTGGGCACCATGAGTGTATTTGGGGGATTGATTTGAGAATTCTAATTTATTTTGTCATTCCATAGTAAGTGGTGCAACCGGCCAATATTGGGGGACTATTTCTTCCCTTTTATTGGCTTTTTCTATATGCATCGTTGTTGTAATCTTTTTTTCTATTCAAATGCCAAATCATTAATTTTTGCAAGCTTGAATAATTATTTTATCAAGATATAAATATTGTAAAAATAGATTTTGCTTTGGATTTACAAATAAAAACTATAAGTAATATTTAATTATTCTTAGGGGGGAATTGAATGAAACGGCAGTTTAAATCAGTGATATCGGTTTTATTGTGTTTTGTTTTGATATTCGGACAGCTTACACCGATGACTGTATCGACAGCAAGCATTAATCCTGGGGAGGCACTTAAAACTTGTGTAACGGATGGTGTTTACCAAGATACTGCAGACACACAGCAGGTTAATTTTGCTCCAGAAAGCATTACCAATCCTGTTATTTTTGGTGAAATTAGTTTGCCTGATGGATATACTGCACCTGCAGGTGGGGTAAGTATCAGCATCTTCGCTTCAAACAACACATCATCCCACAGCACTGCAGTCAGCATTGCGGCTGGGGAGACTAAAGCAAGCTATAGCCTTAATGTAAAGGCTCAGGCAGGGTATGCATTATCCTATCAGACTGCACATGTCAACTATGTGAACCAGATGTATTTAGGTGCAAATTCTATGGTAAGAAGCAAATCATCAGCTGATTTGTTTGATTTGTCTGAAGGGGACAAAAATCTAAACCTTACACTTATTCCCATGCGGAAAATCAGCGGAAAGCTTATTCTTCCAGGCAACTCATATCCGCTAAATTTCAAGGTTTGGGCGGAAAGCAGTTTAGACAGCAAGTCTTCTGATGTAATCACTATGAATGAAAGTGAAGCTGAATATTCTATTATGGTTCCGCCCAATACTATTGGATCTGGATACATTGTGAGATATGAGGCAATAAATAATAACGCTATTCTTTCGCCAGGTTATTTGGGTACATCGGGGATTGTAGGGGACAAAAAGCTTGCTGCCACTGTTGACGTAAGCGGTAAAGATAAAACTGATTTAAACCTTCAAATAGTAAAGAAAAAGATTATAAGCGGAACCTTGGCCATACCTGAGGGTGCCGTACTTCCAGATACAAATCTCAATGTCATTGTAAAAGCGTCATTTGGGACGGATTCCGCAAATACAACTGTTGTCTTATCTAGGGATAACCCAGTTCAGGAGTATAAGTTGTATGTTCCGGAAGGTACTGGCTACAAAGTTGAGTATCAGCTAAGCAATTTTGAGCAATTCGTACAAAAAGGGTATTACAATAAAAACGGAACTGTATCTGATATTGCAAAAGCAGAACCCATCAATGTCATGGAAGGTGACAGGACTGATGTTAATTTTAAGTTGATAGCTAAAAGTTCCATAAAAGGTATAATAAAGCTTCCTGATGGGTTAAAGGCATCGGCAGAAGGTGTTGATGTTACCATTAGGGCTTATAACTCAGCAAATAACGGCCTTACTAATGTAAAGATAAAGCAGGGATCGGACTTTGAATATTTTACTTTATATGTTCCGGAGGGAATGGGATACAAGCTTTATTACGACACAAAGAATACCAATTATGCACCGAAAGGCTACTATAATATTGCCGGAATGGTGTCCACAGATGGTTCTGCATCAACATTTGACTTGGTAAATGGTGAAAGTAAAACAATAAACTTATCGATGATTTCCAAAAAGGCTATAAGCGGAAAAATACAACTCCCAAAGGGTGTTTCCAATGATGAGGAGGTTGTATTTAAAGTTACTGCTACCAGCGGATCTGAGACAGGTACTACAGAGGTAAAGATGCTCCAGAATGAAAGCAGTGTTAATTATTCTCTGCTTGTTTCACCCGGTACTGATTATGTGGTGAAGTGTGAAATCACAAAAGGAGCCATAACATATATAAAGACAACCTACTATAGTGCTGCTAGAACAGTTTATGAAAGTAAATTTGCAGAGAAGATTAATACAACCGCAGGTAACCAGTCCAACATAGATTTTGTGCTGCTTGAGAAAAGGAAAATTTCCGGTACCCTGTCATTTCCTAAGGATATCAATGATGAGAGATTCAAAAACGGAATGCCCTATGATACTACATTTTATTACACTGATGAAGATGAAAGGGTATACTCAGTAGTGTTTAAGAAAGGCACATTCAGTACAGAGTACACCTTCTATATGAATCCGGGTGTTCGTGAGTTTTTCTATAGGTTGGGACCAAATGATACATTTGTTGAAGAGGGATACTACAGTGATACAGGAACAGTTATGGATGAAAAAGCAGCTTCGCCAATAGATGTAACAATCGGAGATGCTGCAGGTAAAAACTTTACTTTTATACTTAAAAAAGTAATATCTGGTAAAATTAAATTTGAAAAGGATATAATAGCTGTTGGAAATGTAAGTGCAGTCGTGAAGGTGCAAGGTGCACGGGGAGAAGATTCTCAGCAAGTAACTATTCCAAATGGAAGTAACTATGCTGAGTACAGACTTACAGTTCCACCAGGATCTGACTATATATTATGGTATGAAAATGTTTCAGGCTCAGCAAATTCCATATCAAAAATGTATTATAATTCAGGCTATATGGTGAGAAATAAAGATGATGCAGGAAAGATAGATGTTTCGCAGATTAGCAGAGACAATGTTGATCTTATGCTTTCAGAAATAAAGCTGGTTAGCGGCGAACTAAGAGTGCCTGAAGGAGATAGGCTGATAGCCAATACAGCAGCGAGAATATATGCTGAGAACAAAGAAAATCCGAATGATTTTATTTATACGGATGTTGTCATACCTGCAAATAGTCCTTCCGTACCATATAATATCTATGTTCCAAACGGAAATAGCTATTATATAAGATATACCTTAAATAGTGAAAACAATGTCTTCGCGAAAGACGGCTATCTTGGAAACGGAGAAATGGCAGTAAATAGAAGCTATGCCAGAGAACTTCAAATAATTGGTGGAAATACTAACACCTACAATCAGATTAATCTTACGTTGATTAAAAAAAGAATAATAAAAGGTACAATATCTTTGCCCGAAGGAGTATCAATTGCCTCGAATATTAGTTTGAATATTTTTGCAGGCAGCTATTCCACTCCAGTTACGCTGCGTACCGATGGCAATCCTGTTGAATATACATTAAGAGTTCCTCCGAATGCACCGGATTCAGGGTACATTGTATATTACAAGATAGGCAGCACAACAACATTATTTAATGAAACCGGTTATTACAGCAGTTCAGGTATGGTGTCTGATCCTAGTAATGGAGATTTAATCGATGTCAGCACTAAAGACAGGGATGACTTAAATTTATCACTGATACCAAAGAGCAGCATTAGTGGGGCTGTAAAGCTGCCGGCGGAAAACTTTGCTTCAAAAGAAACTCCTGTCAGAGTTTATGTTTCAAATAGTACTTATACAAGGTATCAGGATGTGCTTATAAAAGAGGGAACCAATTCTGCTCCCTATATTATTTACATTCCGGCAGGTACTGGATATACAGTCAGGTATGAGATTAACAACAGTGCCTATGCAAAAAACGGGTATTACAGTGACGCTGGCACTGTCAAGGATCAGGCATCAGCTACTAAAATTAACCTGGGGAATGAAAACAGATCAGGGGTCAACCTTACCCTTATCGGCAACTCCAAAATAGAAGGTACTCTTACACTACCCGGAAACAGGGTTGCTCCCGCGAATGGATTAAAGGTAAAGGTTATAGCAACTCTCGGCACTACTACTACCTATGTAAATGTAACAATGCCCCAGAATTCAAAGTCAGCAGCTTATTCAATATATGTCAGTCCTGCCAGCAACTATAAAGTAAGCTATCAGATAACTGAAGACAAAAGCTATATGTCTGAGGGATTTTACAATAAGGAAGCAACGACTTTAGATATCAATAATGCATCTTTAGTTGATGCTTCAAAAAGTGTGTCGGATATTAACATGACACTTTTATCTAAAATTGCAATTAGCGGGGTTGTATCGATACCTGCTTCATCTGATCCCAAAGCTGATTTGATGTTAAGAATATATGCCGTAAGCGGAAGTAACAGCGGCGATACTGAAGTACTGATACCTAATAATACAAAGCAAGTTCCATACACTGTTTATGTGCCTGCTATAGGAAGCTATGAGGTAAGGTATGAAATATCAAGCAATAATATGTATGTTACGCCAGGGTACTATAACAATCAGGCAACAACAAGCGACAAGGCGGCTGCGTTTTTGGTAAAAGTATCAGGTGATGTATCATATATTGATATGACCATAATACCAAAGCGTATTATAAGCGGTACTGTATTTTTAAAGAATGAATTTGCACCTTTAAGAGGTTTGCCTGTTGAAGTCAGTGTGTCCTACAAGAAAATCACAGATACTACAAAAACACTGACAAGCACTGTAAAGGTAGTGATTCCTGAGGGAAGCAGCTCCGTGCCATATACCATCTATGTCATAGATGGAATAGACTATGTAGTAAACTATATTATAAGTGATGTAAAATATATTGATAAAGGATACTATACTTCCAAAGAGACAATAAGGAACGCTGAAAAAGCTGAAAAGATTGATTTGACAAGCGGAAGCAGTGTTGGAGTGAATCTTACGCTCATAAGGAAAAAGGAAATAAGCGGTACAATATCTCTTACTAAAGGTACTGCACCTTATGGAGGATTGGATGTTATAGTATTTGCTGACAATGATAATAAGGATAGTGGAAATACGAAAATAATAATTCCGGAAGGAATAAGCTCAGTTCCGTATACGGTTTATGTCCCGGAAGGTGCTAATTATAAAATTGGGTATAAACTTGATGAAAATAAAAATAATGCAAGTTATGTAAATAATGAAAAATTTCTGTATCCTGCTTATTACAAGGCTGGAGGTTCTGTCAGATATATTGGGGATAGTGAATTTTTAAACCTGACAGCTGAAAATAAAACAGGAGTTAACATAAACATAATACCTAAGTACTTTATAAGCGGAACTGTAAATCTACCTAAGGGGACTGTGGTTCCTACAGGCGGTATCAGGGTCGATATAAGTGCTTACAACGGCAGTGAAACAATAGCAAAAGCATTTACTATTTTAGAGGGTAGTGAGGGAGTCAATTATAAGATATTTGTACCTCCAGGTTATTTTTACAAGGTAAAATACGACATCTCCAATACCGATTACCTGCCAGGCTATTACAATGTGAGTGGAACTGTAGACAGTGATTCGGACGCAAGCTATCTGCCCAGAATGGAAGACGATATATCCGACATTAATATGGAAATCATAGAGAAGAAAACAATTAGCGGTAAGATATCTTTACCTGACGATGTTGCTCCATCAGGCCCTGTTACTGTGAAGATTTATGCTGGAAAAACCAGTGTGACTGTTAGCATACCTAAAGGTAATAGAGATGCAACATACTCTATCAAAGTTCCGCCCAATAAACCTCAATCAGGGTATCTTGTATATTATGAGCTTACTACATCAAATGAAGAGTTTATCAAGAAAGGATACTATGCATTAAACGGTGGGTTCAAAAATACTGTTCCTTTTGAAAGCAATGCTGATTTGGTTGATGTGAGTTCTGAAAGTAATTTACATGTTGATGTGATGATCCTAAAAAGGATAAAAATAAGCGGAAATATAAAGACTCCGGTATCATTACCGGCACCTAATGGTGGCATAAGCGTAGATGTATCTGTGGAAGGAACCAGCATTGTAAAGAATTTTACAATACCGGAAAATTCCTCGTATGTACCCTTCGCACTTTATGTTGATCCTATTTTATCTAATTCAGGTTATAAGATAAAATATACCGTTAAAACAGCAAATACAGGCTATGCACTAAATGCATACTTTAACTATGACAGGCCTGTACTGAATGTAAATGATGCTTCCTATGTGAAAGTGGGAACAGGGGATCAAGTGATTGATCTTATACTGATAGGAAATAGTGAAATATCAGGAACCGTTGAATTGCTTGAAAAAGCACCGGTAAACGGTATAAATGTTACTGTCTATGCTTCTAACAATACATATTCTGCTGCTGCTAAGGTATTTATAGCTCCAGGAGAGACAAAGGTACCATATTTCCTTGGTGTTCCTCCTGCTCCAGGCTATAAGGTATATTATACAATTGAAGGCATCAACAAGTATGCACCTAAAGGGTATTACAGTACAACAGGTACAGTTGTTTTGGAGTCCTCAGCAAACCTATTAAGTACACTGAATGGTGATAAAACAGCTATCAAGTTAGTTCCCATATTAAATAGAAAGATATCAGGTACTATTTCACTTCCAGTAGGATACTCTCCTTCGGGAACAGTATCGGTTAAGCTGGCAGCAGGTACTACCGTAGGAAACGATACATACTTAAATGCAGTGATGAAAAACCTGACAGCAAGTTCTTCATCAGCATCATATGAGATCTACCTGCCTCCTGTTGCAAACTACAAGCTGTACTATGAAGTAAATAATGCTGACCTCGTAGGTAAAGGCTACTTTAGTACTACAGGAACAATACTGGACTCAAATAAGGCATATGGTATTGACTTAAGTAAAGCGGATTATACGGCCAACCTTTCCCTTATAAGCAACAGGGAAGTAAAGGGTGTTATAAGCATTGCAGGAACTGCACCGGCAGGTGGTATGGATGTAAAGTTATTTGCTTCAAACAGGACTTACACAAATTCAGTAACCGTTAAAATAGCAGAGGGAAATAGTCATGCGGATTACTCCATAAAAATACCTCCTGCATCAGGGTATGTTGTATGGTATGAAGTACCTGCAACTGGTGATTATTTTCCAAAGGGATATTATAAGAAGGGAGGTCTTGATGCTGTAAAGGCAGAAGGTGATGCATATAGGCTTGATTTAACAAGCATAAATGCGGATAATACCAACTTCAGATTGTTAAACTATTACTCCATAAGTGGTAGGGTTATTCTTTCATCAGGAGCAGCTCCTTTTGGTGGTGTTCAGTTTACACTTACGGCAAAAAACAGTAAGAATACAAGGACACTAAATTTAACTATACCTGAAGGAAGTAACGAAACTAAATTTACTTTATATGTTCCTGATGGCAATGGCTATAAATTATTCTACTCCATGCCGGTAAATGATAATTATGCAGAGAAGGCTTATTATGGTCAGAGTACTGTACTTGATGAATCTGACGCAATACCTTTTGATGTTTATGAAAACAAGACCAAAGATATAAATATCATAGTAAAAAGAGTTATAAGCGGTACTATAAAGCTGCCCAAAGATGAAGCAGCATCAAGAGATATGTATATCGATTTAATTGCTTCAATGGGAAGATATGAGTTTAAGAAGACAGTTAAGATCAATAAGGGTGAGAATTCAGCCTCATATTCTATGAAAGTGCTGCCAAATCAAAGGGATATATACAAGCTGAGATTTGAAACCTCTTTTGATTACGGCTATGTCAGATCTGGATATTTCAATGAAAGTGGTTTTGTAAGAAATATCATTAACGCTAAAGCAATAGATGTAAACTCCGGTGATTTTAATAGAGCCGATTTCGACCTAAGACACCTTGTTTCTGTAAGTGGTAAAGTCAGGCTAAAAAGCGGTGCAGCTCCGGCACAAGGTTTAAAAGTTGATGTTTTAGCCAGAAATAAAGCAGATAGTGCGTCTACCACTGTAATAATACCTGGTGGAAGTACGGAGGGGGATTATATTTTATTCTTACCTTCGAATGATAAGGGTGACGATTATTCATTACGTTATGAAAACTGGGAAAATGACAGCTACCTTTCAACAGGCTTTTACAGCAATTTGGGTACTGTAAGGTATGAAAATCTGGAAGACAAACTCGATATAAGTGATAAAACTTCTGGTGTTGATCTGGAAATTGAAAAGAAAAAGATTGTATCGGGAAAAATTAGCCTTCCGATTGGAGAAACAGCACCTGAGGGGGGCTTAAAAATTACAATTATTGCTAGGAATGCTTTTGACTCAGGCAGGACAGTTGTGTTTATACCTGCTGGTTCCGATAAAGCAGATTATTCTCTCAACATTCCTTCAGGAAGAGAGTATCAGCTTTATTATGAGCTGCCAATAATAAACGACTATGTAATGAATGGTTATTATAGGGAAGGTTCCATGGTATATAAGCCTCTTGATGCTGACAAGATGGACTTTAGTACCATTGTGGATGAATATAATAACAAACATCTTACTCTCATAAAGAAAAAGGTTATAAGCGGTAAAATATCATTACCACTTTCTGAAACAGCAAGTGAGGAAATTGTAGTAAAAATAACTGCCGAAAATGCGGGCAACACACTGGTTAGAATACCTGCAGGCAGTAATTCAGTATCATACATAATTAAAGCTGCACCAAGTATTGAAGGAAAAGGCTGTAAGGTAGGATATGAAGTTTCTTCTATTTATGGGTTTGTTGTATCGGAGTATTACAGTAAGAACGGAATGGTAAGAAACAGCAAGCTGGCTTATGATGTCAATGCAAATGATAAAGATGAGCCGGGCATTGATTTAGAACTAGTCAGACCAAGGAAGATAAACGGTAAAGTATCTTTGCCTAACGGGGTTGAGGCTGAAGGCAAAGATATTAAAATCAAAATAACAGGTTCAAATGGAATTGATAGCATATCTGCAAATGTAGTAATACCGGCAGGTGAGAGCTCAGCAGATTATAGCCTGGAGCTTCCTCCAAACGACAGGGGTTATGGGTATATAGTGAAATATGAAAACTGGGGAGAATATAAGTATACCCTTTATGGCTATTACAGCAGCAAGGGAACCACTGCCATTCTTTCAGAAGCGGAAAGTGTAGATATAAACACAAATGATGCAGCAAACAAAGATATGACTTTAGTAGTAAGAAGAACTATTAAAGGTAATATAATTGTTCCTGAAGGAGCTGTAATTCCTGCGGAAGGATTGCGGTTAAATATAATAGCTGAAAGAGGTCTGGAAATCTATACTACAAATGTGGTTTTATCACAAGATACAAGGACTTGCCCATTTGTTTTATATGTAGAGCAAGGTTCAGGATACAAGCTCAGATACGAATTGGGTGGGGAAAGTATCTTTATTGAAAAAGGATTCTACAGTTCTGAAGGGACAACAACCATTATAGATAATGCAGAATCCTTGAGAGTATCGGACAGTGAATTGACCAATAAGGATATAACACTTTTGATAAAGCGTGTTATATCAGGAACCATAACTCTGCCTGATAGTGCAGATCATGCAAGCGGTATATCTGTTATTGCATCTGACGGCAGAGGGACTTATTCTACGGTTGTCAGTATAGCAAAAGGTAACCGTTCAGTCGAGTACCTTCTTAATGTACCTGCAGGAAATAATTATACTGTTAGATATGAAGTTGTATCAAATCCTGAAATTGCACCTGTAGGTTACTATTCAAGCTTACCAAATAAGGAAGAGGCAGTGAGGGATATAAAGGATGCTAAGGTTTTTGACCTGTCGCTTTCAGGAGCAGATGGTATAAACTTTAAAATGCTTCAGAACAGGACTATAAGTGGCAAGATAAAGCTCCAGGAAGGAATTGCAGGACCTGATGGAGTGAAAGTATTTATAACAGCTACAGATATAAGCGGCAGATTGTACTTAAAAGAATTCTATATACCTGCAGGTAAAAGATCGATAGATTATACTTTAAGCGTAATGCCTGTAAAAGGATATAAGGTTAAGTACAATGTTGAACTGCCGGATTATTACTCGTTTGGATACTATAATTCACAAGGGATGGTAATGCTGGCTGAGCTTGCGAAAGAAATTGATGTTTCTTCGCAGGTAGCAGAGGATATAGACATAACATTGATATGCAAAAAAGAGATCAAAGGTACATTATCACTGCCTGTAGGCACTATATTATCATCAGGTGATTTGGATGTAAAGGTTAAAGCGGTAAATGTAAAGACCGGTTTTGTTGATACAGCTGATGCTAAGATAGTAAAAGGGTCATCGATGGCAGAGTATTCAATAAAGGTTACACCTGATGTCAGCAACAGTCAATACAAAGTATATTATGAAACAGACTCATATACAGGTGTTTTTGAAAAAGGGTACTATAATTCTGCAGTAACTGTTCCGGATGAAAAACTTGCTTCAACATTGGATCTCACCAATGGAAGTTTTGTCGATGTTAATCTTGGAATGATTAAGAGCAGGACAATTTCCGGTAAGCTAAAACTTCCAGAGGAAGTGAATGCAGGGACAGAGGATATAAAGGTAAATGTTTATGCTGAAAAAGTTAAGTATACAGGGTATAGGGTTGTTAAAACCATAACAATACCAAGAGGACAGAAATATGCAGAATTTGAACTATCTGTTCCTGAATCAACCACAACTGCTGGAAGAATAAATGTTCAGACAAGAACAAACGGCATGAGCAGTTCTGCAAAGGTTTTCAGTGCAGAAACAAAAACCTTTATACTATTGGCAAACAATAATAACTCTGATTATGTTGTGGGCTTTGAGCACAACAGCAGCAGCCTAATGATCGACGGATTATATCAGAGCGGATTTTACACAGTTGGAGGTACTACTGCTGATTTTACCAAAGCTGGAGCATTAAATGTTGCAAACGGTGACATAAATGGCATTGATTTGGTTGTCAAGAAAAAGGAAAGAAAAATTACCGGTATATTTAAACTCCCTGTAAATGCAGCGATACCTAGAAACGGATTTAATGTAAAGATTATGGCTCTTAACAGCAGCCTTGGATATACCCCGGAAACCAGTTTTACAGTATATCCTGGTCAAAACAATGTTGAATTTGAGCTTTCAGCTCCGGCTATGGATAAGTATCATGTAAAATATTCTACCAGCTTGGACGGTTACATGGAATCAGGGTTCTACAGCAGCAAATCAACAAAGGGCAAAGAGATTTTTGCTGACGATGTAAACACATTAAATGCAAATGTAAACAATATAGTACTTGAGCTTATATCCGGCATCGAAGTTAGCGGTACAATTAAGCTTCCTAACAATATGAAGGTAGAATATGACTCTTTTGGAGTGTTGGTAAAAGCAGAAAATGAAAGCAACGAGTATTCTGTATATGTACCTATGGCACGAAACAGCCAGACTGCAGGATATAAGCTGTACCTGCCTACAGGAAGAGATTATTTGATCAGTTACTCAATACTTCCATTGTTTGGTGAATATTTAAGCAAGAGCTATTACAGGTATGACGGTGCAACTACTGAGATTAACATAGCTTCAAGGCTGGAAGTAAAATCGGCAACTGTTATAGATGATATAGCACTCATCCCGTCAAATAGAGTGATATCAGGTTCTGTATCATTGCCTGACGGTACAGGGGACACGGCATTTTCACTAAATGTGCCTGCAAATGAAATGAATAGTGGTTACAATGTAAGTTACAGTTTAGAAAGAAGAGATGACTATCCTAATAATTTTTCCAACGGATATTATTCCAAAGGAGGAACTGTTAATTATATCGGAGATGCTTATGCTGTAGATGTTAACAGTAAAAATGCCAATAATATTAAAATGCCGCTTCTGGCTGAAGGCACAATAGCTGTTGAAGCCATTGTGATGAATAAGCATCAGGTAAGTATGACAGAGGGAAGCATCGTGAACCTGGGAGTACAGTTCTACCCTCAGTATGCTACTAATAAATCAATTACCTGGTCATCAGATAATACAAACGTAGCAAAAGTATCATCTGATGGAACGGTGAAGGCATTATCTCCGGGAGAAGCAGTTATAAAAGCGAAAAGTGGTAATGATATTGAGGTATCATGCAGGATTGCAGTCACAGAAGAGAAAAGTACCGGGTTTAATCTTGATAAGAATGAGGTTTATATAGTACCTGGTGATAAGCTTCAATTAAATGCAATCTTTGGGGCAGATGTGGAAGTAAGCTCAGTAATATGGAGTTCCGATGACAGCAGCATTGCTTATGTTTCAGATGGTGAGGTTAAAGGAATGCATCCAGGTGAAGCCACTATTACAGCAACCTATGAAGATAACCCTATATTAAATGCATCTTGTATTGTACATGTAATAAACCCTGTTTCCAGGATTCAAATTAGGGAAGCTCCTAAAGTGAGCATTAATGCAGGCAGCACAAAACAGCTTACTGCCGTAATTGAACCTGATGATGAAATGACAAAGGGTGTCACCTGGTCCTCCAGTGACACAAAGGTTGCGGATATCGATCAAAATGGAGTTGTAACGGGAGTCAAGAAGGGTACGGCATTAATAACAGTCAAGAGCAAGTATAATGTCTCAATAAAAGCTACATGTACTGTTGAAGTTCGACCTGTTCCTGTAAGAGATATAAGATTTAATGTAAGCTCAATTGAGATGCTTCACAAAAGCACTTTTACATTCTATGCTACTATGCTTCCTTATGAAGCTGAAGATAAAACTGTAAGTGTTGAAGTTAGCAATTCAAGTGCTCTTAAAGTAATAGAAAATGTTCTGGCACAAGGGAGTGGGGAAAATAAAATAACAATCGAGGCAATTGGAAACACTGTGCCTGTAAACCCTGTAACGGTTACGGTTAGAAGCAAAGAGAATAATTCAATCAGCAAAGCAATAGAGGTAACAATTAAGAAAATTCCTGTGACTTCTCTTAGTTGGGCTACAAAGCCTGCAACAGAGGTGAAGGTTGGAAAGAGTTTTGACCTTGAGGTAAATGCATCACCTAATAACGCAACCAACAGGAATAATATTACCTGGTCTACATCAGATGCCAGCAATAAGTACATTGAACTCAACCCAACTAATAACAAATGTACTATTAAGGGTAAAGCAGTGACTTCATCACCTGTTACTGTTATGGCTTCAGTTGATGGATACAGCCTTTCATGCCAGGTAAAGGTTTTAGCTGCAGATGTTGATGCACCAGGGCCGGGTGGAAGTCTGCCAGGTGGTGCAAGCCCTACGCCTACAATAAGGCCAACGCCTACACCTACATTGAGGCCAACGGCAACACCAACTGCAAGACCTACAGTTACACCAACACCGACTAAAAAGCCATCACCTACACCTATAGTTATAGCACCGACAAAAAATGTTCCTGGTGTTCCTGGCATAAATGATTACAAAGATATAGCTAAGCATTGGGCAAAAGATAGCTTTTCATTGTTATTAAGCAAAGGCATCATAAGCGGATATCCAGACAAGACATTAAGACCTAATGCCGAGATAACAAGAGAAGAAATATCCAAGATAATAATAATTGCAGCAGGATATACGCCGGCTAACAATTCGAGTCTTCCGTATAAAGACAGTTCTTCCATTTCTGCGTGGGCTAAACCTTTTATAAAATCGGCCATGGAGTCTGGAATTATAAAGGGATATGAAAACAATACATTCAGACCTAAGAACAAGCTTACAAGGAAGGAAATGGCGGTACTTATTATAAATGCATTTGGATATGACATATCACAGAATCCGAAAATCAACATGAAGGATGCAAATAAGATACCTGCCTGGGCTAAGGGATATGTGGCCAAGGCAATCGAGCTTGGTATTATCAAAGGGTATAACGATAATACATTCAGGCCTGACAAGACCATAACAAGAGCTGAAGTTGCAGCAATGATTGCACGCTGTATCAGCCAATAAAATGACTAAGTATAAGGTAATTTAATAAAAAGGCTGCTTACATATATTCGTTGTAAGCAGCCTTTTTGATAAGTTTGACCTAAGTATAAACATTTGGTAAAATATGCTATAGCATTTTTGTATTTAATTGTATCATATTATAACGACTCAATTAACCAGGCAAAATTTAGGGGGATACAAATGAGACTATTTGAGATGCTTCAGATTATAGTAAATATGGTTCTTATAATAATTATTTCAAAAAAGACAAAGATATCAATCCAATATGCATTAGTAGGACTAAATATTATTTTCCTCATTCTTCATCTCTGCTTTGAAGGAATCCGTTATCAGATGACATTTACTTATATACTTTTATTTGCTTTCGTTCTATTAGCGGCACTAAAACTGTATAACAAGAAAGATACAATGAGAGTTCCTAAAGTTGGAAGAATTATCATTAAAAGCACTGCTATGATTATATTAAAAGTAACAGGATAATTGGCATATATTTTGCCTGTTTTCAAGCTTCCAAAGCCTACTGGAGATTTTCCTATCGGAACAATGACAATGCATTTTGTTGGTAATAACAGAGTAGATCCTTTATCAAATGATAAAACTGAGAAACGTGAGCTTATGGTGAAGGTCTTTTATCCTAGCGAAAAAGATGACACAAAAGAATATGAAAAATATATACGGATATTAATATTCTAGGTCCTGAAATGGTCAAGCAAATTAGTTTCCCCTCTTTCAGCTTTAGTCATTTATCACTTGTTAAAAGTCATTCAAAGGGAAATATTGCTGTATTGCTGTTTCTACCAGGCAGGAAAAATATCCATTGGTAATATTTTCGCATGGGATGAGTGCCTCAAAGAAAATTTACAATTCATTCCTTGAGAACCTAGCCAGTCAGGGATATATCGTTGCTGCCATTGATCATACGTATTTCACTTTTGCGACTGTATTTCCAGACCGCCATGTTACCTTATTCAAACTAGGATATAAATATTTTAATACTTCAGCTATGATAGATTATTGTAATATTGTGTCCGAAGATATGCGGTTTATAATCAACAAATTTGAGCAAATAGGTCTTGGCAAAAAAGATAACATCTTTAAGGACAGAATCGACACGAATAAAATCGGAGTGTTCGGTCACTCTTTTGGAGGGTCTGCATCATACAATCTATGTTTTACGGATAAACGTGTTAAAGCTGGCATTGATATTGACGGCACTACCGCTTTTTTACCCGGCAGTTCAAAAGTAAATGCACCATTTTTGATGATAGTAACACCCGAACATACAGATACAATAAAGGATAGCAAGCTTCCTTTATACAAGGATATTGACTTAAGCTATAAAAAATACCTTGAAAAAGAAAAGGTAAGCGAAGAAGTTTTCAATGAAGATACAATATTGAAAAGAAAGCTCTACGTAGACCTAAAGAATACAATTGCTAGAAATGGACTTTTAATTACTATAAAAGGTACAAAGCATATGAATTTTTCAGATACCGGACTATACTTTCCACTTGTTGCAAAGATATTAGGATTAACGGGAGATATAGATCCTGAGAAAGCTATAGAAATAACTAATTCCTGTACACTAGATTTTTTTGATAAATATCTAAAAAACAAGTCCGGTGCTGCACTTGAAAGTAGCAGAAACAAATATAAGGAAACTGTCTTAGAAAGGTTATCTAATTAGTTTGAAGCAGACAAATGCAATATATTTATCGCTTTAATATAGTGTAAGAAAAAGGGTCACACTTTTAATTACACTTAGCTTAAATTCCCCTTGAAGATTTATAGAAAACCTGCCGATATAATATGTAACGTCTATCAATTATGGAGGTTAACGCTATGACTGTGGAATCTTTAGCAAAGACACAAATTCTCAATGAAATCGAGGAATTATATAATAAAAACGGTGGTATATCAGTGGATAAAGCTAGAATTGTCAATGTAATGAAGAGAGGGGCCTTTATTAAAACCCAATTCCATGGTTCAAACAAATGGAATGTTAGTTTGGTTCTGGATAATTCCAATGGTATTCTGAAAGTCCCATTTATTGAGGATGACGGGATACCTGCTTTGCTTCCTGGGGACAATATAAGGTGCAGATTTGCCGTTGAAACCTACGACATAAACTTGCTTTGCACGATAGAGTCTATGAAATGTGACTTTCTATCAACCAAATCATTAAAAATAATAAAAGCGGACATATGGAAGAATAAAAGAGGGTCCTCAAGGCATAATGCAGGTTTTTTATGTATGGGTACATCAGAGCTTGACGAGAAGTTTTCATGCTATCTTATTAACCTTAGTGAGTCAGGTACAGGTCTAATATGCAGGGAAAACCTGAGGGTAGGAAGCAATGTTAAATTATCTTTTTTTATTAGCGAGTCTAGGAGAATTGACTTCTATACTTTGATTGTAAGAAGTAAGAGACACCATGATCAAAAATTTGAATATGGGACAAGATTTATCAATCTGACACCACAGTTTAATGAAATAATTAATAAATTTACCAAGGAAGAGAAAAATAAGGAAAACAAAATTTATCAGGATTTATGCAGTCTGTATGGAGTTGCACCTCATGACGTATAGGAAAATAATCCATTTCTTAGCAGTAATTCTTTCTTACAATAATTTAGCGGATGATCTATATGACATCCGCTAAAAATGTTTATAAAAACATATTGATCTGTTCAAGGATTTCTTATTTTACTTCTGTGGTCCAGCCTAAAGTATCTTCTAACTCTCCCTTTTGAATGCCTGTTATGGTTGTATATATTCTTGAAGAAAGATCACCGATTTTACCTTCATTCACAGTTATTATCTTCTCATTCCAGTTAAATTCACCAATAGGAGATATAACTGCAGCCGTACCTGTACCAAAAGCTTCTTCAAGAGAGCCGTTGGCGTGTGCATCGTATAACTCCTGGATAGATATTTTCCTTTCAGTTACTTTAATTCCCCATGACTTAAGAAGCTCAATTGTAGAGTCCCTCGTTATACCTGCCAAAATGCTGCCTTCTAATGCAGGAGTTATAACCTCACCGTTTATCTTGAAGAATACATTCATTGTGCCAACTTCTTCGATGTATTTCTTTTCAACACCATCCAACCATAGAACCTGTGTAAATCCTTTCTTTTTAGCTTCCATTTGTGCTTTAAGGCTTGATGCGTAGTTGCCGGGAGTCTTGGCATAACCGATACCACCTTTTACGGCTCTTACATAGTTGCTCTCTACATATATTTTAACTGGATTTATTCCTTCAGGATAGTAAGCTCCAACAGGAGACAGGATTACTATATATTTATAAGTCAAGGAAGGTCTCACACCGAGGAATGGATCTGTAGAAATTATAAAGGGCCTTATATAGAGCGAAGTGCCATCTTCAGAAGGTATCCAGTCCTTTTCCAAATTTATAAGCACTTTGAGTGCTTCAACGCAAAAATCGATATCAATTGGAGGAATACATAGCCTGTCGTTGGATATGTTAACCCTTTCCATGTTTTTATGAGGCCTGAAGAGTAATATTCTTCCGTCTTCTGCTTTATATGCCTTTAAGCCTTCGAAGATTGCTTGTCCATAATGAAGAACCATGGTTGCAGGATCAAGCTCCAAAGGTCCATATGGTAAAATCCGAGGGTCATGCCAGCCTTTTCCTTCAGTATAGTCCATTATAAACATATGATCTGTAAAGTGGTTTCCGAACCCGAGGTTGTTTTGAGCGGGTTTATTTTTTGGAGAATTGCTTTTTTCAATTTTAATCTGGTCAATCATAATTTTAACTCCCTTCCCACATACTCTAAAATAAGATTATTAAAGTGGTTATTATATTTAAAAATCTGATCTTTCGGTTTGATCTCACTAGTGTAATAGATTTATCACTTTTAAAATAGAAATAATATGGTCAAACACATAAATTATTATGACACTTTTTATTTGAAAAATCCAGACCTTTTAAGATATTAATGATTTTATTATTTATATTATTGGCCAAACTGCAAAAAATATTGATATAGTTAAATTTGTTTGTTATTATTTAGAAATAGTATTATTTGATATTGCACTTACTTTAATTCTTAATTTTGGAGGATAAAATGCTGGAGAAATTTTTCCCTGATGTAATAGTAGACAGGGTGCAGGATATTGATTTGGAGGACTTAAAGAAAAGGGGCATTAAAGGGATTGCACTTGATATTGACAATACATTGGTTGCAATGTTTACCAAGAATGCAAGCGTGGAAATAAAGAAATGGATTCAGGAAGTAAAAGATAAGGGATTTTTCCCATGCATCGTATCTAATGCATCTAGAGAAAGGGTATCGGTGTTTATTTCAGGGTTGGATATACCGGCTATTCACAGGGCTTATAAACCATCTCCCAGGTCATTTATGAGAGCCGCAACACTATTAGGCATAGAATCCAACAAGATAGCAGCCGTGGGAGACCAGATCTTTACCGATATTTACGGAGGTAACAGGATAAATATGTATACGATTCTTGTTAAGCCCATAGATAAAAGGGAGATACTTTTTGTAAGATTAAAAAGGCATGTGGAAAGATTTGTTTTGTCAAGACATAGCAAACTGGTTTCAAATGACAAAAGCAAACAGAGAAGAAACAGGTGGAAGGAAAGAAGTGCAATAAGACATTCGGCAGTAGGAGCAAAGAAACATGTTAAATGACAAATGTAAAAGATTACTTTTCATGTAGTCGCGATAAAAAAACAGGGGGGTAAACTATTATGGAATTAACAATAGATGGGTACACAAAAATATTAGGCATAATCGGAGATCCTGTAGAACATTCAAAATCTCCTGTTCTACATAATTATATAAGTACCTGCAAGAACATAAATGCTGTATATGTGCCTTTTAAGGTTTCGCCTGATAATTTGTCCCATGCAGTTAATGGCCTTAGGTCCCTTGATGTTGTTGGATTTAATGTTACCGTACCCCATAAAAATAATGTGATGCAGTATTTGGATGGTGTTTCAGAGGAAGCAGCACTTATTGGTGCTGTAAACGCAGTAAAAAATATTGGTGGTAAATTGTGGGGATATAACACAGACGGAGACGGATTTTTGAGGTCTTTTAGAGAGGAAACGGGAAATTCATTTTTAAACAAGAGTGCTGTTATAATAGGTGCAGGGGGTGCTGCAAAAGCCATAGCAGTCAAAGCTGCTATAGAAGGCGTAAGAAGCATGATAATACTTAATAGGACCGTTGACAGAGCAAAGGAACTTTCTTGTTATATTAATGAAAAAATAGCAAACTGCTGTGCCTTCGCAGGTATGGAACATATAGACGTTGAAAATGCTGTTATGGGCTGTGAGATAGTTATTAATACTACATCGGTAGGAATGTACCCGAAGACTGATAAAAGCCCTATTGAGGCTTACAGCTTGTTAAATGATAAACATACGGTTTATGATATAATTTATAATCCTGAAAAAACCGAGCTTTTGAAGTCTGCAGAGGAGAAAGGGAGCAAGGCTGTCAATGGGCTTGGAATGCTCTTCTATCAAGGCATATACGCCTATGAAAAGTGGATGGATATTAAATTGTCAGAAGATGAAATTGCCAAGTTTTACACTAAGTTTAAGGAAATAATTCAAAAGTGAGTAATGTAAGTTCTTTTTGCATCATATTTGTTTGGCTTCATTTCAAAAATCACATTTTGTGCTCTTATGTTTTTTCTGTTACAATCCGATAAAAATAGAGTGATATATAAAATTCTCTTAAAGTATAAACCCGAGATCGTGAGAAATTACGGTGTATTCACACCACAATTTCTCACGACAACGACTAAGGTTGCAAAATTACTTCGTAATTTTGTATAAAAGCGGGGGATATGTTTGGTTGGAGGGGCCTATGAACAAGCAGAATAGAAAAAGGCTTGGAGATTTACTTCTTGAGGTTGGATTAATTTCAAAGGAACAACTCGATAAGGCACTTGAGATCCAGAAACGCAGTGGCGAGAAGCTGGGGCAGGTTCTTTTGAACCAGAATTTTGTCACCCAACAGGATATAATTCAAGTTTTGGAGTTCCAGCTTGGGATTCCCCATGTAGACCTTGAAAAGTATAACATCGACTCTTCGGCTTGTTTGCTAATTTCTGAAAATCTTGCTAGGAGATATGGGCTTATTCCTATTCAAAAAACAAACGGGGTTCTGACTGTTGCGATGAGTGACCCCCTAAACGTTTTTGCAATTGACGATATCAAAATATTTTCCGGTATGGATGTACAGCCTGTTATAGCAACGCTAAAAGATATAAATAATGCGATTGAGAAATATTATTCAGCTCAAAAAGCCATGCAAGCGGTTGAAGAGTTCAGAAAAGAGCATGGAACAGTTAAAATAGGAAATGAATCGGATGATCAGGCTTCAGATGAAATAAACAATTCTCCTGCGGTTAAACTATTAAACTCAATTATTGAGCAGGCTATAAACAATAATGCCAGTGATATACATATAGAGCCCTTCGAACGTTACATAAAAATAAGATTCAGGGTTGACGGGCAGCTCCAGGAAGCAATGCGGCCAGAGATAGAAATAATGCCCTCTGTAGTTACCCGCATGAAAATTATTTCGGGAATGAATATTGCAGAAAAGAGACTGCCTCAGGACGGAAGATTTTCCGTTATGGTAAATGGTAGTGAATATGACCTCAGAGTATCGGTACTGCCAACGGTTTATGGTGAAAAAATTGTTATCAGGGTAGCTAACAAAAAAGCCTTCGTAGTTACAAAAGAAGCTTTAGGATTTAGCAGTGAGGACCTTAAGAAGTTCGATAATATATTGAGGAATCCTCATGGTATTATTCTGGTTGCAGGACCTACAGGCAGCGGAAAAACTACAACACTTTACAGTGCCATAAGTGCAATCAATAAGCCAACATTGAATATTGTAACGGTAGAAGACCCGGTAGAATGTATAATTGACGGGGTGAATCACGTACAGGTTAATCCCAAATCAGGGTTTACCTTTGCTGTCGGACTAAGGTCCATATTAAGACAGGACCCTAATATCATTATGATAGGAGAAATAAGGGACGGTGAAACCGCTGAAATAGCCGTAAGAGCGGCCATAACAGGACATCTTGTGTTAAGTACCATTCATACAAATGATGCACCTGGAACTGTTTTAAGACTCATAGACATGGGAATAGAACCCTTCATGGTCGCGTCTTCAATTGTTGGTGTTATAGCACAACGTTTGGTTAAAAAGATATGTCCCAACTGTTCCCATAGCTTCCCCGCAAAGGAGGAGGAACTGGAAATATTGGGAATGAAACCTTCTCAGGAAGTTCTCTTATATGAAGGCAGGGGATGTACCGTTTGTAATAAAACCGGATATAAGGGAAGAATAGGGGTCTATGAAATTATGACTCTCAATAAAAACCACAGAGAGCTTATAAATAGAGGATGTTCGGAAGATGAACTGCGAAGTGAATTAGTAAAGACAGGCATGGTAACCCTGAGGGAAAACGTAAAAAGGTATGTTCTTGAAGGTTCAACGACAATAAGTGAAATGATCAGGATTGCCCATTCAAATGATTAGGAATGTTGAAAAGTTTTGATTCTAATAAAAATTTTAATTCAAAAAATCTATGATCAGGAGGACTATTATGGAACTTGATGAGTTATTGTACAGGGCTATTGAACAAGGTGCTTCGGATATTCATATTACTGTGGGGATTCCCCCGACAATAAGAAAAAACGGACACTTGGTAAGGCTGGGTGATATCCCGGTAACCTCCGACCACACAGAGGCCTATACAAAGAAGATGCTAAATGGAGATAAAATGGCTGAATTCGAGACCAAGGGTGAGATAGATCTATCCTATTCACTGCAGAGCGTTGGTCGGTTCAGGGTGAACATATTTAAACAGAGAGGAGCCTGCTGCATTGCCATAAGACCTGTAAACATAAAGATTCCTACATTTGAAGAGTTGGGCCTGCCTGATGTCGTAAAGGAATTTTCCAAAAAAACCAAAGGGCTGGTATTGGTGACAGGTCCTACGGGAAGCGGTAAATCAACAACCTTGGCAGCCATCATTAATAAAATTAATGAGGAACGGGATTGTCACATATTGACACTTGAGGATCCTATTGAATATTTACATAAGCATAAAATGTCCATTGTCAACCAAAGAGAAATAGGGCATGACTCAAATTCGTATGCCAATGCATTAAGAGCTGCATTAAGAGAAGACCCTGATGTAATACTGGTAGGGGAGATGAGGGACATGGAAACCATCTCTATTGCCATAACAGCAGCTGAAACAGGCCACCTTGTATTTTCAACGCTACATACCATAGGAGCAGCAAATACCATTGATAGAATAATTGACGTGTTTCCTCCTTACCAGCAGCAGCAGATAAAGGTGCAGCTTTCTACCATTTTGCAGGGTGTAGTGTCACAGCAGCTATTAGCCAGAAGGGACAAGAATGGAAGAGTAGCTGCACTGGAAATAATGATACCAAACCCGGCTATAAGGAATCTCATTAGAGAAGGCAAGACCCATCAGATAAATTCAATAATCCAGACCGGTGCCAAGTTTGGTATGCAGACTATGGACAATAGCCTTATAAGCTTGCAGAAGAGAAATATTATAAGCTACGACGATGCAATGGCATATGCTGCTGATCAGGAAAATATATTAAGGCTAGCTAGCTTTTAACAAATCTATTGATAAATTAAGGATGATGTGATAAAATGGATATGAAGAAGTACTTTGCTTCTTTCTATTCTTTAATCAAAATATCTCAAACACAGCTCTTGTTAGTTTTCATAAATTTTTATTGTTTTATTTCTTATATAAAAATATAATATATTTGTTATTTGAGTGATTCAAATACGCCAGACAACAGGGAGGGAGTAAATTGGCTTCATTTGCTTATACGGCCAAAACATCGGCAGGTGCCATTGTAACAGGCAAATTTGATGCAAATGATGTTGATAATGTAGCCACTTTTTTAAGAAATAAGGGATTGTTTCCAATGGACATAAAAGAGGTCAGTTCAGTCAAAAAGGGAAACACTCTTAAATCCAGGAAAAAGATAGCGTCCAATGATTTTGCTATTTTCTGCAGGCAGTTTTATACAATGATTAATGCAGGTGTTTCGGTAGTGGGATCGTTGGATCTTTTGAGACGGCAAACAGAAAATCCCAGGTTGGCACAACTCATAAACGATGTTTATGATGATGTTCAAAAAGGCAATTCATTGTCTGAAGCTCTGAATTTACACTCTGATACATTACCAATCATTCTTATAAGCATGATTGAAGTGGGTGAGGTAAGCGGTACCCTTGATCTGGTTTTGGACAGGCTTGCACTACACTTTGTAAAGGAAAACAGAATCAGACAAAAAATAAAAACAGCCATGATGTATCCCATGATTATAGGGTGTATTGCAGTAGCAGTTGTTATTTTCATGTTGGCATTTGTGGTTCCCAAGTTTATGAGCATGTTCTCGTCTATGGGAACAGGGCTTCCGCTGCCCACAAAAATTTTGCTAGGTATAAGCCATACAGTTACAAATATATGGTTTTTAATAGGTGCAGCATCATTTATTGCGGTATCGATTTATTTATTCTCAAAGTTTAGAAAGTCAATAAAAGGGAGGTTGATAATCAGTACAATAATTCTCAAAACACCCAAGGTCGGAAAGAACTACAGAAAGATACTTGCATCAAGGTTTGCCAGAGCATTGAGCCTTCTCCTTGAAACTGGCGTCCCGCTGATACAGGCACTGGAAGTAGTTGATAAGGTAGTTAACAATCAGATTGTATCTGATGGATTAGTCAAAGTTAGAGAAGAGATAAAAAGAGGATCAAACCTGGCAAGTCCACTTGAAGGTATTGGAATATTTCCGGTAATGGTAACCCAGATGATCAGCATTGGTGAAGAAGCCGGTTCTTTGGACGATATCGTAGGAAAAGTTGCAGATTTTTACGATGAAGAGTTGGATACATCCATAAGCCAGTTAATTTCCTTGATTGAACCAGTTATGATACTGGTACTTGCGTTAGTAGTGGGGTTTATTGTAATCTCAATGATCATGCCTGTTTTTGGGATGTACAAAAATCTAGGGTAAGCAGGTGGAACTTAACTACATGAAAAGTGTTGCTGGAATTTCATTTCTCAATACTTTTCATATAAATTCAAGGAGGATGTTAATATGATTAAAAAACTCATTAGAAACAGAAAAGGCTTTACATTAACGGAATTAATAGTAGTTGTGGCTATTTTGGGCGTACTGGCAGCGGTAGTTACACCTTCAATAATGGGATACCTTTCAGATGCACAGACTAAAGCAGATTCTGCAAATTTAGCAACTATAGATAGTTGCGTAAAAAGACTTGCTGCAAGCGGAAAGATTAACCTAACCGGTGCTTTAAATACAAACAAAACAGATATATTGAATGCTATCAAGGTTGAAATTCAAACAATTCCTACACCTAATCACACAACTAATACAAAATGGATTTTAAATAAGAGTTCGGATGGTAAATCGATTTGGGTGACGCAAGGAGCAAGTATCACAGAAAGTGCTGATCAAATTATGTTAAATTAACAAATTTAAGTATATCATCGGTTGAATTTACCATCGATAAGACTCAATAGAGAGGACGTATGACAAAATTATGACAGTATATTATTACATTCTTGTGTTTACTTACGGTTTAATTATAGGCTCGTTCTTAAATGTGTGCATTTATCGGATGCCATTAGGGGAGTCTGTAGTAAAACCACCGTCACATTGCCCAAAATGCGGTACAAGGTTGACTGTGTTCGACCTTGTACCCCTGTTTAGCTATTTGTTTCTAAGAGGAAAGTGCAGGTACTGCAAGGTTAAGATACCTATTAAGTATCTGATGATGGAACTCCTCACAGCAATCATTTATTTACCTTTGTTTTATAAGTATGGTCAGAGCGGGCAATATATAGAATTTTTTGCAGCAGCTTTCCTGATGTCCATACTTATTGTTGTATTCTTTATAGATTTAAAACACAGGAAGATACCCAACAGCTTGGTTATAATAGGGTTTTTGGGGAGTGTAGCGGTTATAGTATATAACTTCTTCAGGCCTTTGGATATTTATGGAGATGGTAATTGGTGGAATCCTATCGTTGGTATGGTATCAGGGTCAGGGTTTTTGCTGATTGTATCATTGATATGCATGGGACTATTGAAGAAGGAAGCGTTTGGATTCGGTGATATAAAGCTTTTTGCCGTCATAGGCGGTTATATCGGTTGGAAAATGGGCATTGTTGCACTTCTCATATCTTTTGTAATAAGTGCCCTTGCAGTTTTGATTGGTGCAGTACTTAAAAGAGAAGATAAAAAAGGGAATATTGCTTTTGGAAGCTTTATTTCTGTTGGGACTTATATTACTTTGCTGTTCGGAGGGGAAATTATTAAGCTGTTTTATTGAAAATAATCATAGGCCAAAGGTCGTGTGAGATTATGTTAAAGAAAACTTTTCTTGCAGTTGATATAGGTAATAAAAACATTAAAGCTGTATGGGGCTGTTATGGTAAGCAGGCCATAACCGTTCTGGAGTATGATATTGTCAAATCTCCTGATAACATGATTAATGATGGGAAAATAACCGATATAGAAGCAGTTGCATCAACCATTAAGGAAATAATCAAAAGGAACCGGATTAAAGCCGGTAAACTTATTATGAATATTTCAGGAACAGGTGTTATAACAAGGGAGGTGCAGTTGCCTAAGTCAACGGACGAGGAAATAGATAACATACTAAAATACGATGCACAGCAATACTTTCCTGTAGACTTGGACAACTATGTCATGGATTTCCGTGTGCTTGATGAAAGTTCTGCAAACAGTGATAATATGTGCAGGGTATTACTGGTTGCAGTTCCTTTAAAGCAGGCTGATGAGTATATGAAAATAGCCGAAAAATTAAACATGGATATGGAAGCTATTGATATTCCTGCAAATTCCATAACAAAGCTGTTGTTTGGAATTGATAATACAAAAGCAGCTTGTTTTACTGATAAAGGAATAGAGGAGTTTGTTGTTTTAGATATTGGGGCGGATACAACAGGCGTGTATATTTATCATAAAGGCAAGCTTATGTTTAACAGAATTTTGCTTATGGGCAGCAGAGAGATAGATAGATATATTTCAAACAACATGGAAGTCGATTCTGAAAATGCTGAGAAGATTAAGCTCGAAAGGGGCAGAATTTTCAATGAAGATGAAGAGTTAAATGAACCCTTTGAAAGCGTAAGTCTCTGTAATTCGATGAAGCCTGCTGTTAACAGCCTTATAATTGATATAAACAGACTTGTTGATTTTTATATTTCAAGATCATCCTTCGGAAGAATAGAAAAGATTTACATATGCGGTGGAGGTAGTCAGCTCCAAGGATTAGACAAATATATAGGAAGCTATTTTAATGTTCCGGTGGAGTTTTTACATAAGTTTTTAAGTTTGGAATACAAAGGGAAGAAAAGCAAGGACAAACTTGTTGCCGAATTTGTTTATTTAGCAAATGTGACAGGTGCCTTGGTTAGGGAATAACAGGCTTGCCTTTAAAGGGTGATGATATATGCTTCATTTAAGAAAAGGTGCAACTCTAGTTGAATTGCTTATTTCTATAGCCATATTAGGGGTAATTATGGTGCCCATCTCCACGGTTCTGTATTCAGGATTCAGTAACTACTATGTGGAAAGCGATATCCTTATTGCAACACAAAAGGCAAGGGAAGTTATGGATAGGATAGTTGAGGATATCAGGATGAATGACAATCCTGATATTAGTATTGGGGACAGCGGGAAAACTCTTAACATTGTTAAGGATGACCCTATAAAGGAAGATCTTGTTTACAAATTGGCTAATATTTCTGGAAATCAAACATTATTAAGAAATGCCGAGCCTGTCTTTAAACCTGAGGACAACATTATTCTTCTGGACTTTAGCGTTCAAAGCGAAAAGCCATTGGGTTATGACAGCCATATAATAAAAATAGCCATTGGAATTAAGGTTGGTAAAAGCTACCCTATAATGCTGCAAAGCAGCTACCGCAGAAAGACTGGATAAAAGGTGGGAAGAAGATTGAAGGATCTAAATCTTATACCGAAAAGTTACTATCTGAATAAAAGAAAAAAGGAAAAGAAAAAGCTGATATTTCTTTCTGCATTTTTATTGGGCTTTGCAATAATTGCAGCTGTAGCATATCCGGTGTATACCAAGCTAAAGCTTAAAGCCCAATTGGAAGACATTCAAAAGGGGGTAGAAACCACTACCGGATATAAGGTTAATCAGGATAAACTGGCAGATGCCAATATGAGGTTTTTAAACCTTAAAACAGAGTCTGAGAAATTGTCAATGTATTCTTTCAGCAGTATAAAAGTTATTGAAAAAATCAGGCAGTCCATGCCAAAGAAGCTTTTTATATCGGATTTCAGTATTACAAATAAGAATGATGGCAATGTTAATATACTTTTAATAGGAAACAGTGCATCTGAAGATGACATAGTGTCATTTTTGTATAGCCTTAGAAAAGATAATTTCTTTGACAATATTTATATATCTTCAATTCAAAAGACTCAAACAACACAGAATATCAAATCAGTAATTGCAACTCCTTTGCCGGGGGCGGCTAAAAATAAAAAAAACAGTACAGCCAAGGCCAAGAATACCGGCAGTCAAGCAAATGACCAGGCTTTAAGCACTGAGGCTAATGAGACCATAGTAAGCTATAACTTCGATATGACTCTAAATTATTTAATAAAATAGGATTTGTGAAGGTTGACTAAATAATTTCATGATTCTGTTCTTTAAATAGTAACGAAATAGGATGTGGTAAAATGAATTTTACGGCAAAAGATAAAAAAATACTGACTTTTGTAGGTGTGTTTTTATTGGTGTTTTTCTCTTGGAAATTTTTCTTCAGTCCGCAGTTCAAATCTATTTCGAGTATCAAAAAGGAAATTAACGAGAAGAAGGATATTTATTCCTACAACCTCATTTATAAGGAAAAGAGCAACAACATTGAAAGTGAATTAAAATTTTTGAATCAAAGATTGCAGGATCTGAAATCTAAGTATCCTACCAATTTAAATTATGATGAAGTTTTTGTGATATTGAAAAAACTTGCCTCTTCATCGGGAGTAAATATCAGCAGTATCAAATTTGATGAAAAGTCAGGAACTTCTGCTATAAAAAATGCTGGAGGGGATATACCGCAGGTTACCAACGCAGCCAGTGCAGACCAGGGAATATTGCCTACTCCCCAGGATACTGCAGCAGCTATTCCCCTAGATGCCTACGGTAAGAAAATCCAGGATTTCATAAATGAATTAGGGCTTTCACCTCAATTGGATTTGAACGGTAAATCAACGATAAAAAACGGAGAAGGCTATAAGATTGGAATAAAGCTGATGGGAACAGGTAAAATAAATCAGATAGAAGGATTTTTAAAAAACATTGAGGAGATGAAGAACAAAACATTGTACAGTCAACTCCAAATAAATAAGGTTAAGGATGATGAATTGAATTTTAGCCTTAATTTAAGCTTTCTAGGCATATCAAGCAGTAAAGCTGGAGAGAAAATTATAGATGATAAGGATATACCTGTTTCAGAGAAAGATATAAGGCAGGATATTTTTAATCCCTATGAGGGCTATGTTGAACAGGATATAGTTAAAAACAGCAACATTGGCGATAATACTAAAAATTTAACTTTAGGTGAGATTAAAAAGTACGATTTTACAATGAGGGTAATGCCATACGGAGATAATATTGCTCCCCCTACGGTTTCCCTGACTGCAAAAAAAGCAGTGCAGACAGGGACAAACTGGAACACTCCCGTCGTTTATGGAGATAGCAGCAAAGAGGTGAATACAGAGCTTTTTGTTGAAGGAGTAAAAGGTAAATATTATTTTAAGTTTAAAACCAACCAGGAAGCTTTTCCCGATCAGTATATTAATACACATGAATTCATTCCTGAGGGCAATGAAATAACCCTCTTGGTTGACTCAACACCTAGAAAGTTCCTGAGCGACAAATCATCTGCTGTTATAAATATTATAAATAAGACCAGTATGAATGTTAAGGTTAATGTAATTAATGAGGATAAGAATAATCCCAGGGTGAAGTTTGAGAATATTCAGCCCAATATTATTATATCTTACAGATAGGTGGGGAGAGCAGTGAAAATCCCATTTAAAAGCATGCGAATAAAGAGATTTGGAAGAGCCGGAGGAGTCACCCTCCCCGAAGTGCTCGTTGCTGTAAGTATATTTTCCGTTATTGTTGTTCCTTTCTTAGGAACCTTTTTATCTGCTACAAATAACAATATAGCATCAAAAGACAAGCTGTATTCATCTGCTATGTCTCAAAGGGCAATGGATGATATCAAGGCAAGGCCTTTACTTCTGGAGGATCGAGCGGGTAAAGGTGAGGCCCTGTACCAAGATGAGGACATGTACCGGATTTATTACAGAATAGATGAGATAAACCGACATGATCTTCCTGAAAGTTCGGATCAGTATGATTTAAATCTTAATAATATTTTAATGTGCCAGGAATTTATAGTGGACAGCACATCGGTAAGTCTTGACGGCTCTGCATACAGCCTTGCAAGTGGTGGAGTGCCGGAAAAATACAATCTTGTTATAAAAAAAAACGTGACTAATTATAATTACGAACTTTACAAAGGAAATATCATTCAAAGAACGGGAGGGATTTTTCCTGACGCAGAAATCAACATAAAAATAAGCTTTACCGAGGAAGGTACCCACAAGCTTGAGCTTTATGTGAATATAGATCCTTCAGTAGATAAAAACGTTAATTTTTATATTGTAGATGATAATGATGAAAGGCTTGTTTTGATAAACAACGGAGACAAAAGCTTTACCCGTAACGATGCTATAAGCGGGCAGGTTCAATATTCGGATGTTTTATATAAAGTTGAAATAACCGTCTATAAAGGAGAGGATGCTGTAAATAGGCTTGTATCATTTGTTAATAAGTAGAGGTGTATTATGGCTTATAGATTGTTAAGATCGATGAAAAAAAATAAAAATAGGGGCTCTGCGTTGGTATTGGTATTGCTGATGTTTATTATAATGTCATTACTTGGTGTATCACTGGTGATGGCCACTATGAACGGATTTAAAATGAGCATCTTTCACAGTGATGTTAACAGGGCGTTTTACACATCGGAATCCGCAGTTGAGCAAGTGGCAAGTGTGTTAAATTCCAAGGTTGCGTTGCTTCAGGAGCAAGCAAGAGCGGAGGCCTCTTCATATATTCAGGACCTGCTTCAGACTGATCCTGAAAAGCTAAGGACAATAGATGGCAATATTAAAAGGCCTGATACTGAAAATGAATTCAGGACAAAGTACTTAAGTGAGTTTTATTATAACTTGGACAGCGAATTTGGCAGTATTGATACCGAGTATATGAAAACGCTTTTAAATACGGCAACCACCGACCCACAAGGAAAAGCCTACAAGGATTTGGGACCTGAACACGGCAGTATGTATCTGGAATCAGTGTTTTATGATAACAGCAGCCATACAATAAAAGTAATTACAAAAGGAGTATTTAATGACTATGTAAAGAGACTTCAGGTTGTTTTTAATTTGCTTCCCGACCCAAGCAGTATACCATACCAGGGAGTGGGTAAGGTGTCCATAAATAAGGAAAGGATAAGGCCGGGGATATTTAACAAGGCACTTGTAGCTGAAAAAAATATTTTTACAGTTTCAGGAAATGTCAATGTAACAGGAAATGTTTTAAGCTTCGGCTCAATACCGGTTGATGCAGGAGGAGAAGAGGATGTGGCAGCCGATGGAAACCGGTACGGAGGAATAATTGCCGGCATGAGTACTGATGTGGCCCAGTATGACAATGAACTGGGGTTTGATGCTGCAAAGACAGGAGCGGTATCTAAAGGATCAATTACAATAAATGGAAGTGCGGCAACGCTTGGGTACATTCAATCTATATACGGGGATGATACCACAGCACAATCATCGGATATTACAATTAACGGAGAAACATTTGCAAGATCAGTAAGATTGGATGAGAAATCAAATTATTCAAGGATAAATTTAAATGGAAACGTTTATATAACAGATAACCTTCAAATAGACTCAAATGAATCTGAGGTCAATATTTCAGGTGAGTATTATGGCTTTGTTGATGCGGCGTATATGGTAGATGGCAGCGGTGATGTTTCGGAATCATTTGCTTATGGATCAAAATATAAGCGTTCGAGTAGTATAACGGTAAACGGTGATTCAATTTTAAATATAAAAAACAAGTTGTTTTTAGGCGGGAGCACTTTTTTCAAAAACGCTTTGGACACAAACGGCAATCCCTTCATGACAGGTATATCTGCGTTAAAATCAGGAAGAAGAATAGGGAATGCATTTATGGAAAATGATGAGGAAACAGGTCAGGCAAATCCTTTATACTGGTTCGAGAATGGAATATATTCTACTGGTACACCATACTTTTCATCGTATAACATGGGAGGTACAAGTGTAAAGCTTATGGCAGGAAGATCATTGAATGGGGAGCAAATCCCCTTTTCCTCTATTACTTCCAGGGGGATGCATTTTAAGGGTATTTGGGATAATCTTTGGAAAAACGATGAAGTGCGATCGAGCTATATAGATACTCAAAATATTAATATTACCGATAACGGAATAAACGGCAGCAGCCTTATAGGATACTCAAATGGTGCTATTGTCGCAAACGGACAGGTATATGGCATTAATGATTATATTGGAGGACATGACCCTACGGAATTTCATGTTATTCAAGAACAGTGCATAACCAAATTTCATAATGCTGTCAAGGATTTTATTGCAGGAGACTTATCATTGGATGCACCAAAGCTTGATTATGTCAGTCCGACCAGAAACCTGGAGAGTTATAAGGGTGATACAGGCAAATATACAGGTCTTCACAAGATAATGGCAAATGAGCCTTATATAATAAAAGACTCCAATGGAATTGATAAAGGGATGTTTTACTATGGTGACAGGGATACCGATTTAAGTACTAGCGGCTCTAACTGCATCATTGGAGGCAAGGAAACCGTTCCGAAGGGTATTATATATGTAGACGGTAACATTTATATAGAGGATGGGTTTGCATTCCAAGGATCAATAATAGCATCAGGTAATATAATTTTTCTTGGCAATTCAAATATAAGCTATAATGCTTCCCTCATAAATGAACTTTTTAATAACGATTTAAACCTGAACGGGTTTTTTAATCTTCTTGAGTATGAGGTTCCTGATGAAACGATACTTAGTCAGAGAGTAGAAAAGCGTAACATATCTATAATAGACTGGCAGGAAAAAAATGAAGGGAGGTAAATCTTCCCTTTATTTTTTTTGTCTTCAAGTATATAATAACTTTATATTAATTTTAAAGGGATTTCAGCATCAATATAGAGGAGATAGTAATGGTTAGATTCGGACCGTCAGGTAATTCAGAAAGCTTTTATGATGAAGGATACAAATCGTCTTTGCAAATGCCTGGGTGGCTAAGGCAAAAGGGCTTGAGTGCTTATGAGTACCAATGCAGCAAAGGGGTCAAGATTGGGAAGGATATGGCAGTTAAGCTTGGAGAAGAGGCATTAAAGAATGACATTTTCTTAAGTATTCATGCACCTTATTATATTAATTTAGCAAGCCAGGAAGAAGAAAAGCGGACTAACTCAATCAGGTACATAATTGAAACTCTGGAAGCTGCAAAATGGATGAGTGCATCAAGAATAGTAGTCCATACCGGGTCTTGCAGTAAAATATCAAGAGAACTTGCACTTAGTACTGCCGTAGAAACCCTTAAGAGAGCAATATGCGAGGCTGATGCATCAGGCCTAGGCCATATTTCCATTTGCCCGGAGGTTTTAGGAAAGATTAACCAATTGGGGGACTTGGATGAGATATTAACCATGTGTAGGCTTGACGAGCGTCTTATTCCGACTGTTGACTTCGGGCACATCCATGCAAGAGGTATGGGGGCTTTAAACTCCAAATCGGATTTTGAAAATATTATAGACAGGATTGAAAATGAAATTGGAAATGAAAGAATGAGAAAAATACATATACACTTTAGCAGGATTGAATACACAAAAGGAGGGGAAAAAAGGCACTGGTCCTTGGATGATACGCAGTTTGGACCAGAGTTTCATCCCTTAGCTCAGTTGATATATGAACGGGTCATGGAGCCTGTTATTATATGTGAGTCAAGAGAAAAGATGGCAGAGGATGCCATTAAGATTCAAGATATTTACAAGGCTACAATAGGAGGTTAAGAAATGAAGAAAGTTTTAATTCTAAACGGTCCTAATTTGAATATGTTAGGGATAAGGGAAAAGTCGGTTTATGGGTCTGAGACACTTCAAGACATTGCACAGAAGGTGAGTGAAGAGTCACAAGTATTAGGGCTTGATTTTGACTTTATGCAGTCAAACCACGAGGGTGAGATTATAGATAGGATTCACGACGCCAGGGGCAAATATGATGTTATTATTATAAATCCTGGGGCATACACACATTACAGCTATGCAATCAGAGATGCAATAAAAGCTGTTGAGCTTCCTGCAATTGAAATACACCTTTCAAATATCCATGGCCGCGAAGAATTCAGGAGCAAATCGGTAATTGCACCGGTATGCATTGGACAGATATGCGGATTCGGAAGTAAAAGCTACATACTTGCAATGCATGCAGCAAAAATGATTGCAGAGTAAAATTGGTTAATCTAAATAATACACCTAATGTATATGAAAGGATGGCACCTTAATGGATAATTCATCAAGTGTTATTGAGACCCGATTAAAAAGATTAAGGGAAAAGCTTAAACTAAAGGATATTGAAGCAGTTCTTATAAATAAAAGAGAAAATTATTTTTACTTATCGGGATTTACAGGGACCTCCGCATACTTGTTAATTTCTATGGAGGAAGCCTATCTCATAACAGATTTCAGATATGTGGAGCAGGCTAATGAGCAGGCTCAAAAGTATAAGGTTGTTGAATACAAGGGAAATATAATTGAGGCGTTAAATGAAATAATTAATAAGCATAGTATAAAAAGGCTTGGTTTTGAGGAAAATTATCTTACTTACCAAATTTTTAACGAATATAAAAACAGCCTCATGGCAAGTGATTTATTACCATTTGGAAAAGAAATAGATGAGCTGAGGTTTGTAAAAGATCAGGTTGAGCTCAATGTAATAAAAAAAGCCGTAAAGATAGCAGATGAAGCTTTTAGCCATGTTGCAAAGCTTATCAAGCCAGGCATCAGGGAAATTGAAGTTGCAGCTGAGATTGAGTATTATATGAAGAAGCTAGGGGCATCAGGTCCGTCATTTGATACCATTGTGGCATCAGGAAAAAGAGCTGCACTGCCCCATGGAGTGGCCTCGGAAAAGCCCATTGAAATGGGTGACATAATAACCCTTGATTACGGATGTGTTTATAATAATTACTGTTCGGATATGACCAGAACTGTTTTTTTAGGAGAGCCCAATAAAGATTTGGTGAAAATATATGAAATTGTATTGAAGGCACAATTAGAAGCATCAGCTTCGGCGTTTAGGGGAATGAAAGCTAAGGATATTGATAAAATAGCAAGGAGTATAATAGCTGAAAATGGGTATGGGCCTAATTTCGGACACTCCTTAGGGCATGGCGTCGGAATTGAAATTCATGAGGAACCGAGGCTTTCTGTAAAGGGAGAAGTGGTTATGGAAAACGGAATGATTGTGACTATAGAGCCCGGAATATATGTTGAAGGATTAGGCGGAGTTCGCATTGAAGATATTATAGTAATAAATGATCTTAAACCCGAGGTTTTAACTTCATCTTCAAAGGAAATAATAATTTTGTAAATAAGAAAATTTTTCTTGAAATAAGTATGATTTTATTTTAATATTAACTATGTGAAATTCTTTATTTTTCTAGTTGATTATGTTGGAAAAAAGTTCAAAATTCAGGCTTAAGTATTATAATCCGAATAAGGGATTTAAAGTCAAGACTTATATAAAATGTGGAGGGAATAATAAATGATAACAGCAGGAGATTTTAGAAACGGTGCAACCTTTGAGTTGGACGGGAATATATTTCAGGTGGTTGAATTCCAGCATGTAAAGCCCGGAAAAGGAGCAGCGTTCGTAAGGACTAGATTGAAAAATATAATTACCGGTGCTACTGTTGAGAGAACATTTAATCCGACAGATAAAATGCCAAAAGCTCATATAGAGAGGAAGGACATGCAGTACCTATATAATGATGGGGATCTGTATTATTTTATGGATGTTGAGACTTTTGAGCAAATGCCGTTAAATGAGGGTTCCATAGGAGATTCTCTCAAATTTGTTAAAGAAAATGAGGTAGTTAAAATCCTTTCACATAAAGGAAACGTTTTTGGTATTGAGCCTCCGACATTTGTTGAGCTTGAAATCATTGAAACCGAGCCTGGGTTTAAGGGTGATACTGCAACAGGAGCTTCAAAGCCTGCTACAGTTGAAACAGGTGCTGTAATAAAGGTTCCGCTTTTTGTTAACCAGGGAGACAGAATCAGAATAGATACAAGAACCGGCGAGTATATGGAAAGAGCATAAGTGGAATAATAAAATAAAATATTTTGAGGTGCTTTGTATGAGTTATTTAAATGAAAGGGTTGCTTACTTGAGAGGACTTGCAGAAGGTCTCAATATAAGTGAAACCACTAACGAAGGAAAACTGTTAAAGGCAATGCTTGAAGTTATGGATGATATGGCAGTTTCCATTGAAGAATTGGAAGAGTCCTTTGATGACATTTCCGAGCAGGTTGATGAAATGGATGAAGATCTCGCATGCATTTCTAAAGAATTATTCGATGATGAGGATTCATGCGATGGACATGTTCATGAAGTTGAGTGTCCATATTGTAATGAAGTATTTGAATTGGATCCATATGAATTGGACGAAGACAGTGATGAAATTGAGTGCCCCAATTGCAATAAAAAAATTGAGATTGATTGGGCATGCGAGTGTGAATGTGAAGATTGCAGCGAGGACGAACAGCACTAGGCACGATCAAAAAATAACTTCCGCTATAAATTTTGCTCATGTGTTGACATAGCTCGTCAACACCCGCTCAAAAGCGGAAGTAATTTTTTAATCATACCTTAATTAAATTAAAAGTACTTAGGGAAAGGTTCTATTTTTTAAGATAGAATCTTTCTTTTTTTGTCATAAAGTTGGACAAATACTAATATTTATAAGTATAAACAATTTAAAAATTGATAATGAATGTTTACTTACCGGAAATGGGTACAAAGGAGGAATTCTATTTTGGCTACTGAAGAAGAGGCAATGAGGAAAGAAAAAGATTTTTATAATGTACTTAGAGAAGAGATATTTAACTTTTTGCCCTTGGATATTAGAAATCTTTTACTGAAAATTCATCCTAAAGAATTGAGCACTATAGAAGAGATAAGGCTGAGGGCAGGTAAACCATTGATGCTGGAAAGCTATAGCGGCGATTGGTTCGTAAATAAAAACGGCGGGCTTGAAAAACGTTATACAAATGAGAGAATGGTTTTCCAGCATGAAATCATAAAAGCATTGGAGCTTATGAGTCAGAATTCCATTTATGCGTTCTTGGAAGATATTAAAAACGGATATATAACCTTAAGAGGGGGACATAGGGTTGGTATAAGTGGCAGGACTGTGGTTGAAGGGGGAACAATAAAGAATATAAAGGATATATCCGGACTTAATATCAGGGTTTCGAAGGAGGTAAGAGGGTGTTCTCAAAACCTTATGAAATATATAGTAAAAAATGAGAAAGATATATACAGCACCCTTCTCGTATCTCCCCCCCAATGTGGTAAAACCACAATGCTTCGTGATATAGCCAGAAATTTAAGTGATGGATTTAAGAGCAGTGGATTTTATGGGATTAAGGTAGGGGTTGTGGATGAACGATCTGAAATAGCCTCATGCCATAAGGGTATAGCTCAGAACGATATTGGAGTAAGGACGGATGTTTTAGATGGATGCCCTAAAGCTGTAGGTATGGCCATGATGCTCAGATCAATGTCACCTAAGGTAATTATAACTGATGAAATTGGTAATACAGGAGACTTCGAGGCGGTTATGCAGGTTATTAATGCAGGTACCAGAATTATTGCCTCTGCACATGGGTATAACATTTCAGAATTGAAAACAAGGAAAGAGGTTCTAGGATTGATCGAGCAGAAGGCCTTTGAAAGGTATATAGTGCTTGATAATTCTGAGGGGCCCGGTACTATAAAAGAGGTTATAGATGGGACTACTATGAAAGGAGTACTGCTAAAACACATAAGCTAAGTAGCTTGGCAGGTGATAATATGCTGTTTAAATTGATAGGAAGTATATTGATTATGGTAGCATCAAGCTTTTTAGGTTTCTATTTTTCAAAAGAATGTACAAAAAGACCAAGAGAGCTAAGGGAGCTACAGGCTTTATTGCAAATGTTTGAAAACGAAATAAGCTTTCTTTCCAGTACAGTAACAGAAGCATTCTCAAAATTGTCAAAATGTTTTGAAAGCAGTACCAGGTTTTTCTTTTCAGATACGGCAGAGCTTTTAAGGGATAACGGGAGCATGAATGCTTCGGATGCTTGGGAGAGGGCTGTTAGCGAAAATATAAAAAAGACAGCCCTTAAAAAAGAGGATGAAACTATCCTTATATCATTTGGAAAAATATTGGGGGCCTCAGATCTGGAAGGACAAATAAGCAACATTAGGCTAACACTGACACAGCTTAAGATGCAGGAACAAAAAGCAGAGGAATTAAAAGAAAAAAACAGGACTATGTACAGGAATCTAGGGGTACTTGGAGGACTCGCAGTAGTAATAATCTTGTTTTAATAAGAGGGAGCAGATATGGGAATTGATTTGATTTTTAGAATAGCTGCAATTGGTATTTTAGTTTCGGTATTAAATGCGGTATTAAATAAATCAGGAAGAGAAGAACAGGCAATGATGACAACCTTAGCAGGGCTTATTGTGGTACTGCTAATGATTGTAAAGGAAATAGCGGGTCTCTTTGACACTGTTAAGACTATATTTAACTTTTAGAGATCATAGGTATATAGATGCCCAACTGTAAACTTATAATCAGTTTGGTTTCTATAAATACAAATGTAAAAGGTTGATGATACAGGTGGAAATAATACAAATAGTTGGGCTGGGGATAATCGCTACTGTATTTATCGTATTGCTCAAATCCCTAAGACCGGAGATTGCCATGCTTGTAAGCATAATCACAGGTGTTGCCATTTTTATAATTGTAGCAGGGAAGCTTTCAAGTATAGTAGGGGTATTAAACGGCATCGCAGACAGAGCAGGGGTAGATATGGCTTATTTATCTACATTGCTTAAAATTATAGGTATTGCCTATATTGTGGAGTTCGGTGCCGAAATCTGCAAGGATGCAGGTGAAAGTGCCATTGCATCTAAAATAGAACTGGCGGGCAAAGTGGCAATTATATTTCTTGCTGTGCCCATTATCACTGCATTATTAGATCTTATTATTAAAGTTATGCCTTGAAAAGACAATCCAATACTGCTATAATTACCTGGCAAAATATTTTTTGAGGTATTTTATGAAAACTTTAATTGTAGCGGTTAATTCAAAATTTATTCATTCCTCCCTTGCTGCATACTATCTTAAATACGTATGCATTGAGGATGTTGGTGAAGTGAAGGTGCTTGAGTACACTATAAATGATCATAAGGACCAGGTTTTAGCTTCTATTTATGGTGAAAAAGCTGAGGTTGTGGCCTTCTCCTGCTACATATGGAATTATGAGTACATTAAAGATATAGTTACCGACTTAAAGGCACTTTTGCCTCACACTAAAATAATACTTGGAGGCCCGGAAGTATCCTACAACCCGGAAGAGGTAATGTATGAAAATAGTGGTGTAGACTACATAATAATCGGTGAGGGTGAAGTTGTATTTCCTCACCTACTAAAGAATATATTCGGATGCAAAGAAAACAGGAAACAAGAAATATCCATTGATTTAATTAAGGGACTTGCCTATAGGAAGGATGGAAAGGTTTATTGCGATAACCATTACAATATGGTAAGTGAACTTACTGCAATACCTTCTCCGTATACCGAAGATATGTTACAAAACCTGGGACCTAACAGGATTTTGTATTATGAGTCTTCAAGGGGGTGTCCTTTTTCATGTTCCTATTGTATTTCCTCAACTTTTGAGGGAGTTCGCTATTTTTCCATGGATAAGGTAAAAAGGGATATACTTTGGTTTATAAATAAAAAGATCAGACTGGTAAAGTTTGTAGACAGGACCTTTAACTGTAATAGGGAAAGGGCTAATGAAATTCTTGAGTTTATAGTTGAAAATGCCGGCGATACCAACTTTCATTTTGAGGTTGCCGGTGACTTATTTGATGAAAAGATGTTTAGAATACTTGAAAAATCCCCAAAGGGCATAATTCAGTTTGAAATAGGTATTCAGACAGTTAATCTTGAAAGTCTTGAGGCAATTTGCCGAAAAACCAACCTGGACCAACTTTTTAATAATGTCAGAAGGCTTTTGGCATCAGGCAATATCCATATACATGTTGATCTTATAGCGGGACTTCCAAAGGAAGATTTTGAGTCTTTTGAAGATTCCTTCAATAAAGTATATGATCTTAAGCCCCATCAGCTTCAACTGGGATTTCTCAAGCTTTTAAAAGGCTCCAGGATAAGAAGGGAAGCGGAAGAATTTCAGTATGTCTATAAAAGAAAGGCACCTTACGAGATTTTAGGAAGCATGTTTTTAAGCTATGATGAAATAGTAAGACTAAAAGAAATTGAAGAGCTTGTAGAAAGGTATTACAACTCAGGCAGATTTCAAAAATCCCTTGGATATTTGATAGAGGGCACAGGAAAGACTCCGTTCCGGTTCTTTGATGACCTCTCCCGATACTGGAAGTCAAACGGCTTTTTTGACAGATCAATCTCTGGAAGAGAGCTTTACACAATACTCATAAGCTATTTAAGACATATGGCATATTTTGATGTCGCAAGGGCAAATGAGCTATTAAAGCTTGATTTTTTATCTGCCGAGAATACAAATAACCTGCCAAAGGAAATTACTCGCAGCAGTGATCCAATAAGCAATGAAGAAATATTTGCGTTTTTAAAAAAGGATGAAAACATAAAGAAATATTTACCCCATTTAGAAGATGTGCAGCCTAAAAATATTTTTAAACAAATCCATGTTGAGTCTTTTTCCATTGATGTAATAGAAAAAGAGCTTCCAAATCATAAAACTGTAATTCTTTTCGACTACACCCAAAGAGATAAGGTTACAAATCTTTTTACATACCATAAAATTCTCATTTAGGTTGTTGAAAATTGTCTCATTCCATTGTATCCTTCCGTACTTGGGTGAACATTATCTGAACTTAACAGACTGGGATTACTCTGAAAATAAGTCCACAGGTCAGGCCCTTTTATAATTGCAGGATAGGCCTTGTAAAGAGCTTCAATCTGATCATTGTAAGACGGTGCATGACTTGATACATCCTGAAGTTTGGAATAAGGTATTTTAGGTATTACAGGGATTTTTCCCGCTGCAATAACAGTCTTAACCATGGTCTCCATATTTTTGTAAAATGTTGAGGTGCCGGATTGATTTCTCCATCAATCGTTGGTTCCGTAGGCAAGACCTACATATTTCCCAGGAAACACGCTAAGCCATGTGGAAATATTTGCAGCACCATGTGAGCTTAACAGGCTCCCTATGCCTCCGCCCTCAGCAATTGGGAAATTACCTGGCTTTTCCTTATTTATCGTTTGAGCGAAGGTGCCGTTACCATTACTGTTTAAAGCCATACCGCCTGCACCGGTGTTTGCTTCAATAGTATAGGCTGCCTTTGAAAGATCATAGGCCAGCCAGGGGGGATTTCCTTTCCAGCTTGTACCATAGTTTGAGTCGTTTGCATCTGATGCAGTTCCGACAGAGGCAAAAGCAGGGGCTTCTTTGCTGATTAAGGGTGCCGAAACAGGTGCGGCTTTTGTCACAGCAGCGGGAGGTTTATACCAAAAGTATTATATCATACTAGGAATTATATATGTTGCAAAAAAGATCTATGTTAACAAATGCAGTTGAAGCGATTCTACATAGAAAACTAAGCAAGATGGAATCTATCATTGCAGGTAGTTATGATATAGTTTACAAATTGTCTTGCCACTTTTTTTCTTTCTGTTTTTGTCTTAAAAAGCGATTTCTTTGATGTATTATACTGGATTCTAAGTGCCTCTCTAATTAACACCAGATATTTTTCATCAATGCTCTGCATTATAAATTCTGCACTTTCCATTTTTGATGCAACGGTTTCTCTTTCAAGCACATAGTATATACGGCATAAGGTGAGAACAATTAATGATATCCAGCCGTCAAACATCAATAGCAGAGGATTTTTGCCTTTTTTGACCCAGTATTCATTGAGTCTTTTACCAAGGTCATTTTTGATATCGTTCCAGTTAATCTCGTCAATAATTGTATTAAAATCCTCACCGTATATCTTAAGGCCTTTTTCCTTTACTTGAAAGAGTGAGAAAGATTTAATCCCCACAACGCCATGGTATTTTCCAAAAGCAAAATAGGGATATTCTTTGGAATAGTTTCGGTTTTGTATATCCGAAACATTTATATATTCTCCCTCAAGTCTATCTGCATAAGGGCTAAAGGAATGGAGCTTCTCATGGATACCCTTTATAGCTTTCAGTTCGCCCTCAGATATATCTCTCTTTAAAAAAGTCATAAAATCGATGTCGCTTTTTTCACTGTTGAAGTGGCCAAGTGCCACCGAGCCATAAATATAAACTCCATGGACCAAATCACCAAGCTCACACGATATCATTTGGACATAAGAGTGGAGCAACTGTTGTAATTCCATAGGTATTGAATTATGCATCAAATTCCCTCCTTCTCAGGTTTGTAAATAAGACATTTAAGCCCCATAATTTCCTAGACATAAATAAAACGCGGTCAATGAACTTGACACGCGTTGTCAATTAGCTTTGCAATCAAATTTTTTTATATTATAGCACAACAGCATCATAATATCAAGTGTGCATCAGATAAATCAATAAAACCAAGTAAGATCAAGTAGTATCAAATAAGATCAAATAAATGATTCAGCTGGGGCTAAGGCTGGTTAATTTCAGGATAGTCGGATGATATGGCGTTAAAGTGTTTTGCAATTATTATAACATCATTCATATTAACTGAATTATCCTGATTAAAGTCATATTCCAAGGAGTACTTCAAATCTCCTTTAACTGACCCAAAGCCTTTTGCCAGTTCGATTATATCCGACATGTTTATAGCACCGTCCTGATTACCGTTCCTTGTTATATCACCCGCCCACATAAGTAAAGGCGATGTTTCGGAGGACAGTTTTTTGTCGGAAGCTATGGTAATTGTTTTTTCCATTGAAAGGAAACCGGGTTTGATGATCTTTATAGATGTACCCGTTGGAAATGCAGGTACATTATCTATTTCAAAGTAACCGGCTGAATCGGTTTTTACATCAAGTCCTCCGATTTTAACTGTGAAGCCTGACTTAACAATACTTAGAGCAGGCTGTACTGCTGTAAAATCCGGTGCTATATATCCTGAAACTTTATGTCCTGTGGAAGACTTGGTTGGGGTAACTGAAGGTATAGGTGTATTCGAAGGGCCACCTGAAGGCTCGTTACCTTGCAGTTTCGTGTTGACTTCATACATAGGTATGTTGGGTGCGAATTTTCTATCACCGCTTATGTATGCTGCATCCCAATTCTGGAAGGACCAGTCATTGGAAGAAAGCCAATTGTTTGATTTGGAATTTATATTGAGTATCACTTCAGGGCCTCCGAAGCTCCACATATAGCCTGGGTAAATCATCTCACCGGTTAAGTCCACGGTCACATAATAAACCTTTTTTGAGGCATCCCAAAGGGTTGGACCGGAAATTTTAGGTGTTATCTTGGGGCCCATTGTGCTCGAACCAAGCGAAGTAGTAATATCACCAGGGTCTGCAGCATCTAAAGTAAAGAAATATTTAATCCTTAATTTATCACTTGGGCGGGAAGGCCAGCAGGAACGGTTTTCCACAGTGAATGAAAGCTGCATGCCTCCCTGGCCCTGCCAGTAGGTTTTTACGAAGACGGGCCATTCATCTTTAGGTTCATGAACCTTGTCAGGGAGGGGAAAGCTGCTGTCAGGCATAGGCGTACCTCCAAACTCCTGATACATTCTTGCAAGTGCACCTGTAATACCTGCGTTGTAATCTACCGCCACCTCATTAGCAACGTAGTCTGTTATGGAATCGTTAAACTTGTCATCGGAAGTTGGGCTTCCCACTAAAGCACCATAAAGTATATGGCGGTGATCTGAAGGAGTATCGTCCTTACGCCCCCATGCACCATGAGCACTTCTGTGATGGGGATGCTGGGGAGAATTTGTGCCGAACCCGACTATATAGCTGGCGTTTCTGGGATTTTGGCCAAGGATATAATTGATTTGTTCCACAGCAAAGTCGTGGTAGCGTGCTTTTTTTGCGGTGTCGGAAAGTTTATCCGAGTAAATAAAGGCCAACAGGGAGGTGTTTGCAGCATAACGGAATGATCCCCACTCATCAAGCCTAGCATGGCCTCCCGGTGTATATTTTACCTTTGTCCCATCTGCACCATATTCTGAACCACCAATTGTCCACCAATTGAGCCACCTTTCAACATCGGCCTTATAATCGGCATTTCCTGGTTTAAGCTGAGACATGAGGACATAACATCCAAAGGTTGCATCGTCATAGTTATGGGTCCATTTATATTTATGAACCTTCTGATCCTTTTCATTGCCAAGTCCTGAATAATTGGCTTCAGCTTTAGCAAGATATGATGAACCGCTTCCGGTTTCCTTAGCCTCCTTAGCCTTGTATATCCATGCTGGTCCCCAAACAAGCTCATCACTTATACCGCTCCAGGATTGGTACGGTGTAGCTGCATCAATTTTTTTAATTGTATCAAAATATGTACCTCTGTACTTATCACCAAATGCAAAAAGCTGTTCTGCATGGGTAAGCAATGTATTAGCGTATGTTGGGTCTGTGGGACGGAAAACCATTGAAGATGCAGCCATTGCTGCAGCTACCTCCAATACCAAATCAGTAGCAGGGTTTTCCGGGTCCAGCCTGATAGCTTTTCGGTCAGTCACAAATTGACTTGACTCTATAGGTATCCAATTATCGTGATCGGATTTGGTCATTCCGATCTGCCCATAGAAAACATTGGGCTCAGGATGGCATTTAATAAAGAAATCGTTGATCCATTTAAGCTGGTTTATAAGCCATTTGAGCTGTCCGCTTTTTTCGTATGCCTGTCTGTATTCTATTGCACCCCATGCCAGAAAGGTCGCAGCCGCTGCATTGGTGATATTGTACTTCATGTTGTCACCGGCATCTACCCATCCTCCTGTAAGATCAAGACCAACATCCTGTCCATCGGCTGTCTGGGCGTCGCCTCTCCACAGAACCCTGGTAGGAATATCCGACTTGGAAAGAAAGCCTGAACGCTGCTGCTCATAAAACAGTATGGACTTTTGCAGGGCTTCGCCATAGTTAAATGTGGCCGCCGCAGATGCAGGTATGGCTGGGAACGTTGTGAAAACTAAGATGAATACCATAATAGAATAAAAAAATCTTTTCATAAAAACCTCCTAAGTTTAAATAATTTTATGTATGAATTAAAGTGATTCATCAGGATATATTTATATATTATATTTTATCAAAAATGGCATGTAACCGCTATACAGTTAATGGTAAACAATCCTTGGCGTTGTAAGTCAGTAACAAGTCTGATATAATACTTATAATTTTTATCAAGGTTGCAAAATCACTTCGTGATTTTGTTATAGAGGTGAAGAATGAAGCTTTATATTTCTGATATGGATGGAACTTTATTAAACAAGGATAAGGAAATAAGCAGTTTTTCAAAAGATGTTATAAATGCTCTTATTTCAAAGGGGGGGTACTTTTCTATTGCATCTGCAAGGACTGCTGCTACTGCACTGAAGATATTGGAAGGAATAAATCTCAATGTTCCCATTTCATTAATGAATGGTGTTGTCATATATAACACTTCAAAGGCTGAGTATGAAAAAGTTGAGGAGTTAGGCCATGAAACATCTAAAAAAATCATAAGTATTCTCACAAACTGCAGAGTAAACGGCCTCATGTATACAATATCGGAGAACAGGTTGAATACCTATTATGAGTGCTTGTCCTCTAAAATTTTGCGGGATTTTGTTGATGAGAGGATAAAAAAATACAATAAATCATTCGAAAGGGTCCAAAGTCTTTTAGATAAAATCAATAAAATCAATAAGATCATTTACTTTACACTTTTAGATGAGTATGAACCGCTTGTAAAAGTTCAGGACCAACTACAAGACTTAGCCGGTATCGAGACTTCACTCTATCATGACGTGTATTCAGAAAAAACATATTTACTTGAAATCTATAGCAGTAATGCCTCGAAGTATAATGCGGTAAAGTACCTAAGAGAAAAATATTATTTTGACCAGGTTATCGGCTTTGGTGACAATTATAACGACATTCCGATGCTTAAAGCCTGCAGCCAGTTTTATGCAGTGGACAATGCGGTTGGAGAACTTAAGGAACTGGCTACAGGAGTTATTGGCGATAATAATTCCGATGGAGTTGCAAGGTTTATCAAATTAAATGAGGACAAATAAAGTTGATTGTAAGTGATAAAACTGTTTTGGTATGGACTCATAGTTGCTCTGACACACTTGCCAGGTGCTTGAAATTAGGCCTTTTTGCTGATTCAAGTAAATAGGCGGACTTTGTTGAGCCTGGAATTCTGTTGGCGTTAAGACCTGAAATGAATTTATGTGCACTTCCTATTCCAATTCCATGGCCATAGTACATGCCTTCACTAAGATCAAAAACGTTTTCACCCTGCCACTCAGGCGTTAAAGGGTTTACATCAGGGTTTTTGAAGTATCTGCCATCACCAGGAAGATAATCATTTACATAGGGAAAGTCTACTATTCCTATATCTCTGTCAAGATGCTGCCAGTTCATCAGGTAAATTTCGGAAAAAGTTCTGTTAAAAATCCCTTCCGGCATAACATCCACAAGAGCTTTATAATAAACTATCACCATCGCTGTTGCACACTCTGTTCCATATAGGGAGCTATTTAAATAAATATCATTTATTGCATCGGAGGGCTTAACGTTGTCCAGCAATAAAAAACCGCCATTGTCTGTTCTAAGCCAATAGTCGGTATTACATACTGATTTTCTGAACACCTTAAAGGAAAAATTGCTGTTATGCAGTGCTATAGCAGCATTTACAATACTGTTCCGTAAGTCCAGCTCAAATTTCAGTTGGCTTTCTGAAGCGTACCTGTATGTATGCTCGCTGGCTGACAATATTCTGATTGTTTTTTTTCCTATAGGGGGCAAATCGTAATTATTAATAAAAATATTTGGGTCAATAATCTGGGAATCTACTTTTATCATTCAAATCACTTACCTTCATTATAATCTCAAGTGTTCCAAAATGCCACACAATATAATTACATGTTGTTATCTATGGATAGTGAACCTTTAAATCTACTGGATTTTGCTATTTCCAATTGCTCGTATATGCTTTTTCCTATCCATTTGTTCCACTTTTTCCTGCTTTGCTTATACAAATAATTTGAATAATCCGAAAGAAGCTTCTGGTAACCGGATTCCAGTTTCCTAAAGCTATCAATGATTGAAATCTCAGTATCAGTATATGTTCTTTTGTTTTCTATGGACCCTAAATGTGTTGTATTTTGGAGGTATTTGTTTTCCAAGGACAGTCGGAATATTGATGGTGTTGGGGTCTGGTGAAAATGCTCACCCTGGTAGTAAATAAAGTTGTAGTTTTCTCTGATCCATCGGCTGGCTTTAGTGTACAGCATATATCTGTCATGATTTTCTTCTTTATTCATGGAAGGTATAAATCCTAAAAGCTTTCTTGAAAGCAAAACATCTTGACTATTGGATGAGAGCAATCTCTTAAGCGTCATATTAATGCACTGAGGGCTCTTTGATTCCAGAAATGCCCAAACCAGATCATATATATAAGAGCCTTTTCTATGTCTGTTGTATATTAAATTTTCAACGGCACTCAGACAATCATTGTCTTTATGGACTTTTAGCAGAAGTATTGCAGTCTTGTCAAGAAGCTCATCATAGTGTGGGCTTATACCATCCGCAAGATAGCCTGTATTTATTATCCAGCTTAATGTATTATGGTTTTCTTTGTTGTTGATAAGATCAAGGCTGTTATTTGAAATTTTATCCGTTACATCAAGTGCAGACTTGTTTCGCGAGCTTAAAGCGTTGAAAATATCAAGTTTTTTGATCTCACCCCTCAAGGCATAAAGGCTGGGATACTGGAGATTTGTTGAATTTAGCAGGCTTAATGCTTCATCCTTGTTTTTATAAAACATATCTTTGAAATAAGTTTTTAGTTTGTTAACCCCATTATTTAATCTGTACCTATCAAGGTAATTGAGATTAAAGGATTTTGAAGTGTGTTTGCTCATGACCTAACTTCATCCCCTTTTACAAGTTTCTAGATTCTAGATAATATCATTATTAGTTTTTATATACTATTAATATGAGATTTCAAAGAAAGTGTTACTCAATAAAAAATTGATTAATCTTTTACAAATCAGCAATCTAATATGCATCAAAGCCGGGATTTTAGAAATTGATGATTGACAAGCAATGTTTATGGTAATACTAAAGGTGATTTTTTGTCATTTTTCTTGATTACTTGAAAGTTTTTATGTATAATCATTCTATTAATTTAATTGAAGTTGGAGGGCTTATAATGGGAAAAGCTTTAATTATCGGTGCTGGAGGGGTTTCCAACGTTGTAGTACACAAATGCTGTCAACACCCGGAGGTTTTTGAAGAAATTTGCTTGGCAAGCAGAACAATTGAAAAATGCGAAGCAATAAAAAATAAATTGGCAGGAAGCAAAACCAAAATTCATACGGCCAGGGTAAATGCAGACGATTCGAGTAAGGTTATTGATCTCATTAAGAGTTTTAACCCTGATATTGTTATAAATGTAGCTTTGCCATATCAGGATTTGGCAATCATGGATGCTTGTCTTGCAACAGGCGTTCATTATTTAGATACAGCTAACTACGAACCACCCGATACGCCGAAGTTTGAATATAAATGGCAGTGGGCATACAGGGAAAAGTTTAAGGAAGCAGGCATTATGGCCCTTTTGGGAAGTGGTTTTGATCCAGGTGTTACAGGTGTTTTCTGTGCATATGCCCAAAAGCATTATTTTGATCAGATAGATTATATAGATATAGTTGATGCTAATGCAGGCGACCACGGTTATCCATTTGCTACCAACTTTAATCCAGAAATAAACATACGTGAGATAACGGCAAAGGGAAGATTCTATGAAAACGGAGAGTGGAAAGAAACAGAGCCCCTAGAGTATAAGCACGTATACGATCTTCCGGAAATAGGGCCTAAAAATATATACCTCTTGTATCATGAAGAACTGGAATCATTGGCTGTCAATATTAAGGGTGTAAAAAGAATTAGATTCTGGATGACTTTTTCAGACAATTATATAAACCACTTAACAGTTCTTCAAAATGTGGGAATGACATCTATTGAACCGATAAATTATGAAGGCAAAGAAATTATTCCATTGCAGTTTTTAAAGGCGGTTCTTCCAGATCCGGGGTCCCTTGGACCAAGGACAAAAGGAAAGACAAATATAGGATGTATTATCCAAGGTACAAAAGACGGCAAACCAAGAACATACTACGTGTACAATGTTTGTGACCATCAGGAGTGTTACAATGAGGTAGGATCACAGGCAATATCATATACAACCGGAGTACCTGCCATGATAGGTGCCAAATTGATGATGCAAGGCATTTGGAAAAAGCCTGGTGTTTACAATGTTGAAGAGTTTGATCCTGATCCTTTTATGGATGAGCTCAATAAATGCGGGTTGCCATGGAAGGAAGATTTTTCACCTACACTACTGGATTGAGGATGATATATGAATATAGATATAGATATTAAGGCACTTCCGACGCCTTGTTATATAGTTGATGAAAGACTTTTAATAAAAAACCTTGAAACATTAAATAAAGTTCAGGAACGTACAGGCTGCAGTATTTTGCTTGCTTTAAAAGGTTTTTCCATGTTTTCTGTATTTCCTTTGGTGGGCAAATACCTTAAGGGAATTACTTCAAGCTCATTGTTTGAAGCAAGGCTGGGCTATGAAAGAATGGGAAAAGAAGTGCACATTTATGCTCCTGCCTATATTGATGAAGAATTTGACGACATCATAAAGTATTGTGACCACATAGTTTTTAATTCATTTGATCAATGGAGAAGGTTTAAGGATAAAGTAAAGGGTGCAAGTAAGAAAATTGAGTGCGGTATTCGCGTAAACCCTGAATACTCTGAAATAGAAACGCCTATTTATAATCCATGCTACAAGTATTCAAGGCTTGGAGTAACCTTGTCCAATTTCAAGCCCGACGAACTTGACGGTATTGACGGGCTGCACTTTCATACCATGTGCGAGCAGAACTCAGATACATTGGAGCGTACCATAAAGGTAGTTGATGAGAAGTTCGGTGAGTATATCAAAAAAATGAAGTGGATAAACTTAGGTGGAGGCCACCATATTACAAGGCCGGACTATGATATCGAAACCCTTGTTAAGTCAATTATGTTTTTTAGGGACAAGTATGGTGTGGATGTTTACTTGGAACCAGGGGAGGCTATTGCATTAAACACCGGATACCTTGTGGCCAAGGTTCTTGATATAGTCAATAACGGTATGAATATAGCAATTTTGGATACATCTGCTGCGTGTCATATGCCGGACGTTATTGAAATGCCATACAGGCCTAATATTATAGGTGCAGGCAAACCGGAGGAGTACCCTCATACCTACAGACTTGGCGGGCTCACCTGTCTTGCCGGGGATATTATAGGGGATTATTCCTTCAAAAAGCCTTTAGAGCCCGGTGACAGGCTTGTGTTTTGCGATATGGCACATTATACAATGGTTAAAAACAACACTTTTAATGGTGTTAACCTGCCTTCAATAGCACTTTACAGTGAAAAAGAGGGCATTAAAATAGTTAAGAAGTTTGGATATGAAGATTTTGAGGGCCGTTTGTCATAAATTATTTTGGTCAATCAATATTATAAATAGTATAAATAAAAAACCTCATTACCCACTGTTAATATAATCGGGTAATGAGGTTTTTATATGTACAGAAGTTTCAGCTTTCATCATGGTTTTTTGTGCAACTGTAAGCCTTTTTTACAGAGAAAATTCTGATAATCGATAAGTTGCTTTGATAATATTTATTATTTATGATAACATAATATAAATATTTTATTGGCAGGAAAATAAATTTGTATGCGTAGATTGCTTGTAATAGACAATTATGACTCTTTTACATATAATTTGGTTCAAATGTTTAAAAGCTATGAGCTTCAGATTATGGTATATAGAAGCGATAAAATTGCATTGGAGCAGGTTTGTGAAATTAATCCACAGTACATACTCATTAGTCCAGGACCTAAAGATCCGAAGAGTGCAGGAATATCCACACAATTAGTTCGGGAGTTTTATAAAAAAGTACCTATATTAGGTGTATGCTTAGGCATGCAGTGCATCAACGAAGCCTTTGGAGGAGAGACGGTCAGGGCTCCAAAACCGGTGCACGGCAAGGCGTATAACATAATACACAATAATCAGGGTATATTTAAGGGAATTCCTACTCCATTTAAAGTAGCACGATATCACTCACTAATGGTAAGACCTCCATCAAATGGATATGATCTTAAAACATTGGCGTATTCCGAGGATGATAGTGTGATAATGGGAATAATGCATGAAAGCCATCCATTAACAGGTGTGCAGTTTCATCCTGAAAGCTTTATGACGGAGAATGGAGTGGGACTCATAGAAAATTTTCTGAAGGTGCAAATATAAAGGGCAGGATAGTTAATTTTTATAGATAAAGGTAATCATGGAAAAATTAAAAAGGATTAAAAGTATATACAAAGAAAAATTTAATATTGAAGGTGATATAACTGATTTTGCCGGTAAGTTTTCCAAGGTTCCAGGTACGGTGATTTTACTGAGCGGAGGCGATCTGGATTCCTCCAGATATCATATAATAGCCGCAAAGCCTATTTTTGAAGTATGGAGCTATGGAAGTAACATAAAATTAATAGAGAATACATTAATTCGAGAATTTGAATCATATCCGCTGGATTTTTTAAATGACCTGATTGAATTTTTCAGAGTGCCATTTGATGAGGATATTCCAGTTGCTGCGGGGCTTTTTGGATATCTCTCCTATGATATAAAGGACTTTATTGAAGTTTTGCCAAAGACCGGTTTTGATAAATGGAACTTACCCCAAATGTATTTCATACTTCCGTCCATTGTTATCGTACATGATAAAATAACTAGCGAAACTGTACTATACATACCTGTTTTGGAAGATATGGTGCAGAATGAACAGGTTTTAAATATAAAGGCCTTTATTGACGGGCTGAGTGAAAATAAAGAGAGCATAAGTTTAAGTAATGGAACAGGGTTTAAATCAAGTTTTAAGAAGGATGAATATATAAAGGCTGTTGAAAGAATAAAAGACTATATATTATCGGGAGATATATATCAGGCTAATTTATCCCAAAGGTTTGAATCTGACTTTACCGGATGTCCATATCAGTTGTTTTCAAAGCTGTATTACAAAAATCCTGCACCATTTTTTGCATTTATCAATGCGGAGAGTCACTTTATAATATCTACTTCTCCAGAGAGATTTATAAAGCAAAAAGGCAGATACGTAGAATCCAGGCCAATCAAGGGAACACGAAGAAGATCCCAAGACCCTTATGAGGATGAGGGGTTAAGGGCTGACCTTATCTCAAGTGAAAAAGATGATGCAGAATTATCTATGATTGTTGACCTTATGAGAAATGATATAGGTAGGGTATGCGGGGCAAATTCAGTGAGGGTTAAAGAGCATAAAAGGGTTGAGGCTTATAAAAACGTATATCACATGGTTTCAGTGATTACCGGTGATCTGGAAGACAATGTAAACTCTATTGATTTGATCAAAGCCACATTTCCAGGAGGATCAATTACAGGCTGCCCAAAAATCAGGTCTATGGAAATTATAGGAGAATTGGAAAAATATAAAAGGCATGTTTATACCGGATCAATCGGATATATAAGCTTTCATGATACAATGGATTTTTCCGTTGCTATAAGGACTGCTACGGTTTTCAACAATAGAATAGCATTCAGTGTTGGAGGAGGGATTGTTTTCGATTCTATACCTGAGGATGAATTTGCTGAAACACTTCATAAAGGAAAATCATTTTTTGATGTATTTATTTAGGGGTTTTAGATGAGGGATGTGAAAAATTCATTGAATTAGGCACATAATTTGTATATAATATCATTAAGTTTCGGGCCAATAAATAAGATATGGCGTAGTATACACCATGGTTTCCTAGAAATAAATAAAAATAAGGAGAGATAAGTAGATGAAGAGAGATAATGTGACAAAAATTCTACTTGATGAAAGCGAAATTCCCAGGCAGTGGTATAATATTATAGCTGATATGAAAAATAAGCCAAGTCCTCTTTTTAACCCTATGACAGGGAAAATTGCACAGCCGGATGACTTGCTTCCGATTTTTCCAATGGAGCTTATAAATCAGGAGTTTTCCACTGACAGATGGATTGATATACCTGATGAAGTCCGGAACATGTACAAGCAGTGGAGACCAGCACCACTATACAGGGCTAGAGAGCTTGAGAAGAAATTGGACACACCGGCAAGGATTTATTATAAGTATGAGGGAACTAATGCAACTGGCAGCCATAAGCTAAATACTGCACTTCCTCAGGCGTATTACAATAAAGCCGCAGGAATCAAGCGTTTGGCTACAGAGACAGGGGCAGGTCAATGGGGTAGTGCAATCAGTCTTGCGTCCAACTATTTCGACCTAGAGTGCTCAGTGTATATGGTTAAGGTAAGCTATATGCAAAAGCCTTACAGAAGATCATTTATGAAAACCTTCGGGGCAGATGTAATAGCTAGTCCTAGTAATGCTACTAACAGTGGCAGGGGCATCTTGGAAAAGGATCCTGACTGTTCAGGAAGCCTTGGAATAGCCATAAGTGAAGCGGTTGAAGATGCGGCTACCCATAATGATACAAACTACACGTTAGGAAGCGTGCTCAATTATGTTTGTTTGCATCAGACGGTTATCGGACTTGAAGCAAAGAAGCAGTTAGAAAGCATAGATGAATATCCTGATGTGGTATTTGCATGCTGTGGAGGAGGAAGTAATTTTGCCGGCATATCTTTCCCATTCCTGATGGACAAGCTAAATGGAAAAAATGTAAGGGCTGTAGCTGTTGAGCCGACAGCATGTCCTACATTGACTAAGGGTGTATTTGCATATGATTATGGAGATGTGGCAAAGGTTGCACCAATTACAAAGATGTATACATTAGGGCATGATTTCATACCTTCAGGAATTCACGCAGGTGGATTAAGATATCATGGTGATTCACCGATAGTCAGTCAGCTTTACCATGATGGATTGATTGAAGCTGTAGCATATGGTCAAAAGGCTGTATTTGATGCAGGTGTGTTGTTTGCCAGGTCAGAAGGAATTGTCCCTGCTCCGGAATCTTCACATGCTATAAAGGCTGCAATAGATGAAGCATTAAAAGCAAAGGAAGAAGGTAAGGAAAAGGTTATTCTGTTCTGCTTGAGCGGACATGGGTATTTTGATTTTACTGCATATGACAACTATTTTAGCGGTAAGATTGATGACATTGAATACTCTGATGACTTGATAAAGGAAAGCATTAAAAACCTGCCTAATGTACAGGAATAAAAAACTCATTCATAGATAAGAGGAGCCCGCTGCAAAGCTGTATAATAAGTTTTGTAGAGGGCTCTTTTTGGATTTCTATAAATTATTGTGTATTAACACTTTAATAGTAAAATAAATAATGAATTTCTAAAAAAATGTTTTCATATGTCGATTTTTAATTTATTATTATATTAGAGGAAGCACGTTAATATAAATGAATATCCTATGATCACTTATTCTACACTATTTATACTACATCTCGATTTATCTGTAAATATTTTACTAAATCTATTAAATATTTTGTAAGGTAGCCTAAAGTATTATAAGATAATTGTATATTATAATATAGAAAACGCCTGAAAATAAATAGTGCTTTCAATAAATAATACTATTTAAAGGGGAGTTTATATGAAAAGAGGTTTATCGCTTTCATTAACTGCTGCAATTATAACAACAGCAGTTACTTCAGGCATTGGTCTTGAAACTTCTGCAGATTCAGGACAGGCACTATTTATTAATGAAGTTATGGCGTCAAACACAGCTACTATAAGGGATGGTGATGCAGACGATGCCAAATATGGTGCCCAAGGTGGTGCCTATTCAGACTGGATTGAGATCTATAACAAAAGCTCAGAGCCCATTGATCTAACAAACTATACAATATCTGATGATGGTGCATCTTGGTCATTTCCTCAAGGGGTTGTTCCGGCAAATGGTTATCTGATAGTATGGGCTTCGGACAAGAACAAAGTAGCAAAAGATGGACAACTACATACGAATTTTAAGATCAGTTCAACAGGTGAGACAATTACCTTAAAAAAGCCGGATGGAACAGTGGTTGACTTAGTTACGACCTTAAGTGTTTCAGATGATCAATCATATCAACGAAAGGCAGATGGTGTCGCGGAAATGGTTGTTTCTGCAAAAGCAACCCCTAAATCAGCCAATGTTTTTGTTGAACCTGTAGCAGTTATTGAAGAGCCAGCATTTTCACAAAACGGTGGGTTTTATACCGGGGCTTTCAATTTGAGTTTAACCACTACGGAAACTAATTCAAAGATTTACTATACTAAAAACGGGTCAGATCCTGTACCGGGTGCAGAAGGAACCTTTGAATACACAACAAGCATCAATATAAAAAGCAGAGCTGGGGAAGCCAATGTACTTTCAATGATACAAAATATATCCGGTGACAAAGATACTCCTTGGATTGCACCTGTAGGAGAAGTCTTTAAATGTACAACCATAAAAGCAACTGTTGTAAAATCTGATGGTAAAAAGAGCAAGGTTATAACCCATTCATATTTTGTTGATCCAAATATTAAAACCAGGTATAGTCTGCCAGTAATATCATTGGTAACTGACAAGGCAAATTTATTTGATAACTCAAAGGGTATCTATGTTAATGGTAATTTTCTAAATGAAGGGCAGGAATGGGAACGTCCCATACATATGGAGTTTTTTGAAAAGGACGGAACATTGGGCTTCTCTCATGACAGCGGTGTTAGGATTCATGGAGGTTGGTCAAGAAAATATCCACAAAAGACTTTCAGGATGTATGCAGAAGGCTATGGGGATACCGATAGTTTTAAATATGATATATTTCCAGGCCTTACAAAGGAAGCTAACGGAAAGAAGCTCAACAGCTTCAAGACTATACTCTTAAGGAATGCAGGTAACGACTGGTCTAGTGCCATGATGAGAGATGAGATTATGCATAAAATTGTATCTCACCTGGATGTTGAAACAATGGCGTACAGACCATCAGTTGTGTTCTTGAATGGGGAATATTGGGGGATATATAATATCCGTGAAAGGTATGATAAGCATTATCTTGCATCCCACTTCAATTTGGATAAGGATAAGGTGGCTATACTGGATTATGTATCTGGTAGTGTTGAAAAGCTTGATGTACAGGAAGGTACGCCAGATGATGCTACTGCATTCATGACAGACATAACCAACTACCTTAAATCAAATTCCATCACCCAGAAGGCCACATATGAACAAATAAAGACAAAGATGGATGTAAGTAATTTTATTGACTACAACATATCGGAAATATTCTTTGGAAATACGGATTGGCCCAATAATAATGTGAGTATGTGGCGATACAAAACAGATGATGGAAAGTACCACCCTGAAGCACCTATCGGACAAGATGGAAGGTGGAGATGGTTTGTAAAAGACATGGATTTTGGTTTAGGGTTATACAACAAGAGTGTTACCCACAATACATTAAATTATGCAACTGTAGAATTCTCTGAAGGTGGGAGAAGCAATTATCCATGGTCAGTATTTCTCCTTAAGACATTATTGCAAAATACTGAATTTAGAAATGAATTTATTAATAGATTCGCAGACCACATAAACACAACTTTTGATCCGGTTAGAGTAAACCAAATAGTTGATGAGGCTAAATCAGCCATTGAAGCTGCGATGCCCGAGCACAGCAATCGCTGGAATATCATTAAAATGACAGCAACAAGGCCTACAGATGCAACATGGACTAAGAATGTAGAAGCTATAAAGGAATATGCATCAAGCAGGCCCGCAAATGTAAGGCAGCATATTATAAGTAAGTTCGGCACAAATGGTGTAACAGGAACAGTATCAATCAAATTAAATTCCACTGCACAACAGGGATATGTAAGGATAAATTCCCTGGATATAAAATCCGACACACCGGGAGTTACAAATCCTGAGGCGTGGACAGGCACCTATTTTAAGGGTGTTCCCGTCACAATCAAGGCAGTAGCACAGGGTGGTTACAAGTTTGACCATTGGGAGGGTGTAACCGGTTTGGATGCATCGTCTGAAATCATAACAATAACACCTTCAGAAAATTGTAATTTAACAGCAGTGTTTAAGGTGGATAATGTTGTTGTAACACCTACACCTGTTTCTTCATATAAAATATCGGGTTATATTAGTACCGAAATTGAGTCGGATGCTAATATGAAATCAGGATTTTTGGTAGAAGCTGCAGGCAGCAATATATCTGCTGTTACCAATTCAAATGGATACTTTGAGCTTGTAAATGTTCCTAAAAGCTCTGCTTTAACCATAAAGATAAGTAAAAGAGGATTCTTGACACGAGAAATAAAAAATATTGATTTGTCAAAAGATATACAGATTTCTGCTAATGAAGGGCCTTTGGTTATGTGGGCAGGTGATATACCTGTTAACGGTATTGGGGACAACAGTATAAATATGGCTGATGTTATACAAATAGCAAAATCTTTTAACTCAGTACCGGGTGATGCAAATTATAACTCAGATACGGATATAAATAAGGATAATGCAATAAATATTAAAGATGTCATAATTTTGGCAAAGCATTTTAATGCATTCGGATATTAGTTGCTTAGACCAGTTTTTCCAAGCATGGTACCGAATACAAAAAATGATCAGTAAAAACAATTTGGGAGGCGAACAAAGTCAATGTTTGAATCAATATTCAATACACCAGATAACGTAAGTTTAACACTAAAGAGTGCTTTGTTAACAATAATCATGGCATTCATATTAGGCCTCATAATAAGCATTACTTATATGAAGACCAATAAAAAAAAGTCACACAGCCAGAATTTTGTGATGACACTTATTATGATAGCACCTATTATATCAATAATTATTCTGCTTATAGGTAATAACGTTGCACGTGCATTTGGATTGGCAGGAGCTTTTTCCATTATACGTTTCAGGAGTGCAGCCGGTGATCCAAAGGATATAGCCTATGTGTTTTTTACCATGGCAGCAGGCTTAGCCTGTGGAGTGGGTATGTTCGGTTATGCAGCACTATTTACCGTGTTTTTATGTATTTTGATGGCGGGCCTTTCCTTATCTAATTTTGGGGCTAATAAAAGTCATGAAAAAACACTTAAGATAGTGATTCCTGAAGACCTAGATTATCAAGGCGTGTTTGATGACGTTTTGGATAAATATACAGTATCTCATGAGTTAAGAAGAGTAAAAACCACTGACTTAGGATCATTGTTTGAGCTTGTTTATCTGGTTAATATGAGATTCGAAGCTAATGAAAAGGATTTTATCGATGAATTGAGATGCAGGAACGGAAATTTGAACATAATTCTTATAATGAATGCAGAAAAAGTTGATTACTAATTAGATAAGGGTAATATTTTGGGTTTTTTAATTTTTAGAATAACCATTTGCGTGTGGACTAAGGAATAGGTCATACGCAAATGGTTTTGTTCTTTTTAATGACTATATGTGGTATTAGCTGTAAATCATTGAAATACGAGGTTTTCAATTGACTTTGAATTTTTTATATGTTAACTTAAAGGATGAAATATTTATACGATGTATATAAAGTTGACTAGCCGACTACATATGCCAGGGGGTAGTTTTTTTATGAACTATGAAATAAATAAAAAGTATTTTTATTTATTTAAAATAATTGCTTTTACATATGTTTTACTATTACTTTTTACTTACAATAATAATAAAAGTTATGCAAATGCATCCTTTATAGATTTATTTTTCAAAGTAGGTTCTATAGAATATACTTCTCAAAATGAAAGCAAAACTCTTGACTTAGCTCCATTTGTTTATTATGGTACAAGCCTTGTGCCGTTCAGGGCTATTCTAGAAGAATTGGGATACAGTGTGCAATGGGATAATAAAACTAAAACTATATCTGCTTTAAACGAAAACAATACGATTATACTTAGAATAAACAGCATTTATGCTGAAGTAAACGGTGAGGACAGAATATTATCTGTTGCACCTAAGATAGTATCCGGAAGGACGGTAGTACCTCTAAGGTTTGTGGCGGAATGCTCAGGGGCTTCGGTTTCGTGGGATCAGGATAACAAAACAATACATATAACTCAATATGGCAAGTTTGATACCGGTAAGGTAGTTTATTATGAGAAAACCAACAGTAAAAATACGATATATGCTTACGATGGAGATAAGATTAGTACTATAACTCTGGAAAATAAAGATATACAAAATTGGTATACATATAAGGGGCAGGTGTTTTTAACTGTATCGGAAGAGAGCAGGGAAAGTAAAGGCCTATACTTACTAAAAGACAATGATTTGCAACTTTTACTTGAAAATTTTGAAATGAAGGACTCTTTTGAGTATAATGATAATCTGGTTATACTTGGATATGACAGGGTTAAGCAGTACGATATGCTTTGCAGGTTTGACGGAAAAGCATTTTATATTGTGAAAGATAATTTTTTTGTAGGAAAGCGTTTTATATTCAAAGATAAACTGGTAATAAGCAAATATGATAATAACAGGAAGTATGCTGTTGTTGTAATTGACAAGACATCATGGGAGCCAATTGTATTAAGGGATGCCTTTATAATAAACAATTATATTGTGGACAAAAACTATGTGTATATAACCGGTAACGGACAGGAAGGAACAAAAAACTTCATTGTGGTTTACGATGGAAATAGCATTTCTGCATCCAGTTTTAAGGTGGTTATGGAGAATGCAAGTGTAAATGTAGACATAAACAATATTGTAATGTTTGAAGGAAAGCTATTTATTAATATAGATGGTATTCTTTACGTTGTGGAAAATAATAATCCTATGAGGGTAGTTTTTCAGGATATAGGAGCAAAAGTGCAATATACTGTAAAATTTATGAAGGTATTTAAAAATAAGCTATATGTAGGGGTAACCTTTAATACATCCTATTATGATGATGATTATTCTTCAATCAGCAAGCCTAATTTTATGATAGAGAATAAAGGTGGAGTTATTGAAGTATTGAATAATTTGGAAACTTCAGATTTGGCAGTAGTGAAGGCAAATAAGTATGTCACTGTAAATTTGGGGAAATATAGAAAGTTTATACAAAAACTTGAACCTGTAGAAATGAAGGTTGAAGGCAATAATCTTTTAGTGTGGGGTCAGGACTCAGATTCATTAGATCAGGTTTTATATACCTACAATGGAGCAACAATCAATAAGATGTTGGATATAGTGAGAGTTAACAATACTCTATCTTTTGGAGACAATACTTTTATTGATGTAAGGGATAGAGATCGATTGAGTGCCACTTTAAGAAATACAATTATAATGCAGAAAGGCTCGGCTATTTCCAACCTGATTGTGGGTTTTGAAACCGAGAAATGGGCTGATTTGGATGGAAGCTTAATTTTTACAGGCTACCAGAGCTCAGGTCAAAGAAACAAGGTTTACTCTTTCAAATCCGAACTTTTAGAACAACTGGGCAACTATGATGTAGACTATTGGCAGAAGCTTGATGACAGTCTCTTTATAGGCGGCTTAAATAAAGAAAGTCGATCATACCAGTTGTATAAGTTCAAGGATGGTAATAAATCGTTTTTGAAGGACAATATTATAATTAATACCATTATTAAAGTTAAGAATCCATATTATATAATTGACGCATTTGACAAAAACTCTGATTCAAGCTCACCAAGTAGCAGAGTACTCCTTATTTACGATGATGAGTTGGGGGAATTTTACAAAATGAAATCAGGTGTGCAGGTTTGGGATATGTTGTATGTACAATAAATCAGTAGATTATACTGCAATAATGGATTTTAGCATATTAAATAGTTATTGCAGTATAATCAATATAATTAATTAATATAAAGGGGTTGTGTCAATCTAAAAAATATTTTTTTGAAATGCTTTGCCAATAAGCTTTTTAAATAAACCTGGCTGGTTTCTTTTTCTCCATTTTGTCAAGCAATCGTCAACATCCTGAAAATGCTTTTCCATTTTTGTTTCCAGCTTTCTCATATTGTTTTCAATGCATGCACCAAGCTCCAATTTATTTTTTGTCAATTCCTTTGATATATGCTCCTTGGTCAAAGCAAATTCATTGGTGACAGTACATGAAATTTCATCCTTAAGCGTTAGAAAAATACTTTTAAACTCGGCATATGCGGTTTCGTTGATTTGATAGGGAACAGTCAGAGAAACTTCAGGGGTAATTACCTCCGGTTCCTGTATTATGTTATCCCTTTGCAAAATCTTCCTTATAGCTTTAATTTCAAGGCCTTCATCCCTCATTGTTTTTATTTGATACATAACATTTGCAAGATCAGTATTGTAATACCTTCTTCCGCGGTCATCCTTGGGAACTTTTATTAAAAATTCCTTTTCGTAATACCTAAGAGTATGATCTGTTACATTTAAATATTGGCTTAATTCAGTTATTGAGTATCGCTCTTTCAGTACATCCATTTTGTGCCTCCGACCTGTATAGTACTAAATGCTTTGTAATAATCATATACATTTACAAATTTATTTTATTAAAATTTAAGTTTAATAACTCTTTAATATTTTTATGGTTGATTGGTACGTTTATATAATAGCATTAGTGCTAAAATATGTAAATAATTGCAATTCATTTCCCGACACAAGGATACTCTATGAAGGACTGGAAATCGAATAAAGTCTAAGGCGTTTTGGAAATGATAAGTTTATTAATATCCTGGGGAATATTTGCCTTCAGATGAACCGGATGATTATGAATCGGATGATTAAAGGTGGTTTCATGGGAATGGAGTGCTTGCCTATCTATAAATGGGCTGATGAGGTCAGAGTATAAGGTATCTCCAATTAAGGGATGTCCTATAGCCTGGCAATGGACTCTAATCTGATGGGTACGGCCTGTTTCCAGGTTAAATTTAAGAAGGGTTGCATCGGTAAGGTGTTTTAAAACGGCATAATGTGTTACCGATTTTACGCCGTCCTCAGATATATGCCTTAACATTATGCTGCCTGGTTTCCTTGCTATTGGAAGATCGATTGTGCCTGAAGTGCTTTCTACTATACCTGAAACAATGCCTATATATTCCTTGATATAGCTATTATGGTGCATTTGTTTTATGAGAGCTTCCTGTATGAACTCATTTTTTGCAAAAACTATGACACCTGAGGTATCTCTGTCTAGCCTGCTCACAGGACGAATCTTCTTATATTGGTTGTTTTTTAGAAAATGAAGCATTACACCATTGGCTATAGTTCCTGTGGGATGACTGCATGTGGGGTGTACTACAATACCCGGCTGCTTATTTATTGCAATAAGGTACTCATCTTCATAAATTATATCCAAGGGTATATCTTCAGGGATAATATCCTCTGCGGTCTCCTCAAAGTCGATGTGAACTTCCACCGTTTCACCTTCAGATACTATGTGGTTCACAAACTTTAAAGAACAGTCAACATATATTTTGCTGGCATTTTTAAGCCTTTTAATCAACCTTTCGGACAGACTCATTTTACTCTTTAATATAACCTTAAGCTTTTTGCCGGCATCATCAGATGCAGCTGTGTATTTTAAAATCAAATCAGATCACCTTTCAATTGAATTATTGATAAACGCTTAATTTTCTAAGTATTAATATTTTTAATCATTTCTAATTATAAGGTTAAGCAGCTCATTAAGGCAAGCAATATGCAGTGAAAGTTTATTTTATGGTTGAAATTGGCCTTTCTCTTGTATAAAATGAATAGGGCATTATGAAAAATATCTTTGCAAAAACTGAAAGTGAGTGGAAAAGATGAGTTTTAAATCTGAAGCATTTTTGAAGAATGAATTTGGTATTGATGATAGTGTACTTAGAATATCAAATATGGCTGAGAAGGAAATTGAAAGAACATTTAAATCAATAGAATCCATCAGAGAATATAATCAGCTAAAAGTAATTAAAGCCATGCAGTCAAACAATGTGAGTGACTCTCATTTTGGGGGAACAACAGGCTATGGCTATGACGATAGAGGCAGGGATGTTCTGGACAGTGTTTATGCAGAAGTTTTCAAGGCTGAGGATGCTCTTGTAAGGCACAATATTGTATCCGGAACCCAGGCTCTTGCAATTTGCATGTTTGGGAACCTAAGACCTGGTGATGAGCTTATATGTGTTACCGGAAAACCCTACGATACCCTGGAAGAGGTAATAGGTATCAGAGGTGAAGGTGGAGGCTCGCTAAAGGAGTTCGGTATATTTTATAAGCAGGTTGATTTGCTGCCGGAGGGAGATATAGATAGAGAGGGAATCAGAGAAGCCGTTTCCCATAAGACAAAGATGATCCTTATTCAGAGATCAAGGGGATACAGTTGGAGAAACTCAATAAAGCTTGACCAGATGGAAAGGGTAATCAGCTTTATTAAGGAATTGAAGAGTGATATAATAGTAATGGTTGATAACTGTTACGGTGAATTTGTAGAAGAAAAAGAACCAACCGAAGTAGGTGCAGATTTGATTGCAGGCTCCTTAATAAAAAATCCCGGGGGTGGATTGGCACCGACAGGAGGGTATATTGCAGGTAAAGAAGAATACGTTGCAAAAGCCGCATACCGGTTGACAAGTCCCGGCCTTGGGAAAAAGGTAGGATCTACCTTAGGACATAACAGGCTTCTTTTTCAAGGGCTTTTTATGGCACCCCATGTCGTTGCCGAGAGCCTAAAAGGGGCAGTATTTTGTGCCGAAGTCATGAGAAGGCTGGGCATTTTGTCATCCCCAAGTCCTGAAGAAAAAAGGGGAGATATAATCCAGGCTATCAGATTTAACAATGCAGAAAGCTTAATAGCTTTTTGCCAGGGGATCCAGAAAGGGTCACCGGTTGATGCCTATGTTACGCCCCAGCCATGGGACATGCCGGGATATGATTCTCCTGTCATCATGGCAGCTGGGACTTTTATACAGGGTGCATCCATTGAATTAAGTGCGGATGCTCCCATTAAAGAGCCTTACATAGCTTATATGCAGGGCGGATTGGTTTATGAACACGTTAAGCTCGGGGTTATAATAGCGGTACAAAAGCTTTTTGAGCAGGGAATTGTTAAGATATAGGAATTTGATTAATATATATAAACCGGATGGAGGAGAGTTATGCAGGAAGGGAATAAAAATAAAGGTATTAAACTTGGTGCTCTTATGGTTGTTTTATTCTTGCTGATGTATATTCCATCATTGTTTCACTGGATTTATGGGAAGGATATTGCCACCGATATTATAAGATCAGGTACGATTGAAGATTCATTTAACCTGGATGGTTTGATTATCCGGGATGAAGAACCTATAGACTCTCCCTTTGAAGGGAAGTATATATCGGAGGTGGGTGAGGGGGAGAAGATTCCTCTTAAATATAAAATTGCTACTGTTTTAAAGGATACATCTGCTAAAGAGTTGGAGGATCTTTCTAAACTTGACTCAGAGATTCTTAAGTTGAGGAAGGAAAAAAGTGAAAAACAGGGTTTGTTTTCTCAGGATATCATTAAACTCGATAATAATATTGCAGAGAAGGTTTCTGCCATATCTACAGCTTGTAATGAAAACAATTTTGAGAAATTAGTTGATGTCAAGAAAGAAATAGACATCATTATCCATAAAAAAGCGGAGATATTAAGTAGTCTTGGGACTCCTGACAGTCAGATTGGTGCTTTAAGTCTTAAGAGAAATAATCTTCAAGCGGTTATAAATGCCGGAACCCGTCAAATTTATGCCAATTCACCGGGTATAATCTCATATTATGTTGATGGATACGAGAGGGTTCTAAATCCAAATACTATAGACACTATAAAAGTTGATGAAATTACTGAGCTCCTAAAAAAAGAGATAAGACCTGAAGTAAATCTTGGAACAGTCCAGGTAAATAAGCCTTTTGCAAAAATTATAAAGGGTATTTATATTTATATAGCAGTGATTATGGACAAAAAACAATCAGATATGTTAAAATTAGGTAAAAATGTTAATGTTAGAATAAATGATATAAATAAGATTGTAAATGCTGTTCCTGTAAGTATTTCGGATACAAACGGAAATAAAAGTACTGTTGTATTTAAGACGGACAAAGGTCTAAGCGAGACCACATTCTTACGTAAAGTTAATATAGACATAATCAAAAACTCCTATGACGGCCTTGAGGTATCATACAAAAGTCTTTTTGATATTAACCCTGATGGTAAAATGGGCAAAATTGTTCTCGTAAAAGCAAACGACGCAAAAATTAGAAATGTTGAGATTGTTGGAAGAAGCGGTGAATTTGCAATTATTAAGAGTATTGATAAGAAGGTGGATGGACAGGTCAGCCTTTATGATACTTATGTCATAAACCCAAGTAATATTAAAGAAGGGCAGCTGATTATAAAATGACAGGTGAATTTGACTATATCAAAAGAAATATTGAAGAGGTTAGTAAAAGGGTTGCTGCAGCAGCACATCGCTCAGGCAGGAAACTTGAAGACATACAAATAATTGCAGTGACTAAAACAGTTGGTATAGAAAAAATAAATTGTGCAATAGATCAAGGATTAAATGTTTTAGGTGAAAATAGGGTTCAGGAATTGTGTGAAAAGTACGATATTTTAAATAGAGATTGTAGGTGGGATTTAATCGGACATTTACAGACGAATAAAGTAAAGTATATAATTGACAAGGTAAATCTTATTCATTCCGTGGATCGTATGGAGCTGGTACAGGAGATACAAAAAAAGGCTGAAAAAGCCGGAAGGGTTATTGATGTTCTTGTCCAGGTTAATGTTGCCGGAGAACAAAGCAAGTTTGGGCTGTCTCATCATGAGGTAAAAGACTTTATTAAAAAGATCAATCCATTTGATGCAGTTAAGGTAAAGGGACTCATGACAATTGCTCCATACCTTCAAGATATTGAGGCTGTAAGACCTGTTTTCAAGGAATTATATAAAATATTTATTGACATACGAGAGGAAAATATTGATAATATAGATATGAAGCTTTTATCAATGGGAATGAGTAACGATTTCGAAGCGGCTATAGAAGAAGGTGCAAATATAGTTCGGATCGGTACGGCCATTTTTGGTAAAAGGTAATTTTGTTTATAAAACAAATTAAATACATACTAATGATAAAACAGGAGGAAAAAACCATGGCTAAATTGATAAACAAAGTTCTCAACTTTGTTGGTTGGGAAGCTGAAGAAGAGGACGAGCTGGTTGACGAGAAGGAAGTCGAAAGGGAAAGGGACGATATCGCACAGCCTCAGTTTTTTAATTCCAACAAAAAATCTCAGCAAAACAAGGTTGTAAACATTCATACTGCATCACAGTACAAATTAGTTGTTATGCAGCCGGAGAACTTTGAAGACGCTCAGAATATCGGCGATCATCTTAAAAACAAAAAGCCTATCGTTGTTAATTTGGAAGGCCTTGAGAAGGAAAGTGCCCGCAGGGTTGTTGACTTCTTAAGCGGTGCTGTATATGCTTTGGATGGAAGTATACAGAGGGTGTCTGCAAACATATTTATTATTGCACCAAATAACGTAGATATTATGGCTGATTTTAAGGAAGAGCTTAGAAATAAAGGTGTGTTTCCCTGGGCAAAATAATGGAGGCTTCTAATGCAGGTATTTAGTATTTTTGGCTTGGCAATTGTGATAGTTCTGCAGATCGTTAAATATGCAGTTATATTGAGAGCTTTGCTTTCGTTTTTGCCTATTCAGAAGGACAACCAGTTTATTAATATACTATATCAGGTTACCGAACCGGTTTTGGTACCGATAAAGACATTTTTAGGAAGGACTGAATGGGGGAAAAATTCAATGATTGATGTATCCCCTATCATTGCTATTTTCTTAATATGGATATTATCATCATTGATATCATCCATATTTGGTGTACCGCAAATTTTTTCAGTATTTTAACCTATGATTAACAGAGATGCGATTTTAAAAAGAATATCAGGAATTGATGACAAGATATTCCTTTCAAAAGTCATTGATAAAGCCTTAAAGGCTCAAAATTCACATTGTATAACAAGTACGGATTTCCTAGATCCATACCAATCTAATATTATAAAAAAATCAATTGGAGACAACTCAGGCGTCAATTGTGTCTTTTATGGTGGATACACTGGGGCAGAACGGGAGATTGCCATTTTCTGCCCACAAGGCATGTCTATTTCCGATTTTCACACTTATGAATACCCTTTAAAAGTAATTGAGGTTAAATGGAAAAGCAGGATATCTCTTACCCATCGTGATTTTTTAGGTTCATTGATGGGATTAGGTATTAAAAGAGAAAAAATTGGAGATATTTTATTGGAAGATGATATTTGCAGGATAATTGTTATCAGCGAAATAGCAGAATACTTAGAATACAATCTTTTAAAAGTTGGCAATGCCAATGTTGAAGTGACTTTGACGGATGTTGGAGAAATTCAGCCCCAGGACCGAAACTTTAAAGAAATCAAGGTTTCGGTAGCATCCTTAAGGCTTGACTGTATTGCAAGCAGCGGCTTTGGTATTTCAAGGAGTAAAATCGGAGAATTTATCAAGGGTGATAAGGTTTCTTTAAATTGGGAGAAGATTTCCAGTCTAACAAAACAGGTTAGTGAAGGAGATACTATATCCATAAGAGGTAAGGGAAGAGTGATTGTTGATAAGATTGGTGCTATGACAAAAAAAGGAAGGATAAGCATTACCCTGCTAAAGTATTTATAAGGAGGTTATTGCGGATGAATTATACTCCAAATGAACTAAAGAATATTTCCTTTAGTAAAAGCTTGGTGAGGGGATATAATGAACTGGAAGTTGATGAGACATTTGACAAAATTATTGAGGACTACAGCAGTTTGATACATGAAAACATGGAGCTCAAAGACAAGCTTAATGTTTTAAATGAAGGTATGGCACATTATAAAAGAATTGAGGAGTCATTGCAAAGCACCCTTCTTATAGCACAGCAGACAGCTGAGGAAATAAAGAGAAATGCATATCAAAAGGCTGAAAACATTTACAAGGAAGCCGAGCTTAAGGCTCAAAAGCTTATAGAGGGTGCCAACGAACAGGTTATTCGCATAAGATATGAATATGAGGAAACAAGGAAAAAACTCCAGCTTTATAAAAGCAAAGCTGAGGCTATGCTCCAATCTCAAATGGAAATGCTGAAGCACTCCGTTGAGCTTGAAGATGAAATTTCTTGACATATGTTAATGATAGGATGTATAATACAAAAAAATACTGTTTAAAGACTGTGATTGGAAAGAGTAGGGAGCCACACCTTCAAAGCGAGCAGAGTTTGGTGGAAGTCTGCAGGGTTAACTTTTGAAAATCATCCATGAGTTGTATCCTGAAAAGTATAATTAAATTAAAAGTGTTATGCAACAGATTTATCATTTTTAATTTTGAAAACGATTATAGAAGAGTAAGGAGTACCGGTTAAAGCCGTTATTTAACAAGTGATTACTATATATTAATCTATTATTTTGGTATAGTAATAATTTGGGTGGAACCGCGTGAGTAAATTACCCTCTCGTCCCTTATAAGGATTGAGAGGGTTTTTATAATTGATAAATTTTATGTCATCATTTTACAATATATGGAGGAGAGTTAGTATGTCAGTTGACTATGGAAAAACACTTAATCTACCGCAAACAGAGTTTCCTATGAGGGCAAATCTTCCCCAAAAAGAACCTGATATGTTAAAAAAGTGGGAAGAGATGGATATTTATAATAAGCAGTTGAAAAAAAATGCAGGAAAGCCAAAGTTTATTCTTCATGACGGGCCTCCTTATGCAAATGGTGGAATACATCTAGGTACATCATTAAACAAGATACTAAAAGATATAGTTGTAAAGTACTATAGCATGGCAGGCTACGAGACACCATTTGTTCCAGGTTGGGATACACATGGACTTCCTATAGAGCAGAGAGCCATTAAGGAACTTGGTCTTAAGAGGCATGAGGTTGGACCGGTTAAATTCAGGCAGGCTTGCAAGGGATTTGCCTTAAAGTATCTGGATTTACAGAGAAATGCATTTAAAAGACTTGGAGTAAGAGCAGATTGGGAAAACCCTTATGTTACATTAAATCCTGAGTTTGAAGCCAAACAGATAGAGGTTTTTGGTGAAATGGCCAAGAAGGGATATATTTATAAGGGATTAAGACCGGTTTATTGGTGCCCTGACTGTGAAACTGCATTGGCTGAAGCTGAAATCGAGTATGCAGAGGATACAACTGTTTCAATATATGTTAAATTTCCTGTGAAGGATGATAAAGGTGTTATAAAAAATGCCATAGGAACCACTGAAAATGTATACTTTGTTATATGGACAACTACAACATGGACCCTGCCGGGCAACCTTGCCATCTGCTTAAACGCGGACTTTGAATATGGCCTTGTTAAGGTGGGTAACGAGTATTATGTGGTGGCTGTAGAGCTGACTGAAAGTGTAATGAAGGCAGCGGGCATAGAAAATTATGAAATAACTGCAAGACTAAGCGGAAGCGACCTGGAAGGGATATTGTGTGCACATCCTTTCCTAGACAGGAACTCAATTGTTATATTGGGGGATCATGTTACCCTCGAAGCCGGTACAGGCTGCGTTCATACGGCACCTGGACATGGTGCAGAAGACTTCCAGGTATGTCAGAAGTATAAGATACCTGTTATAGTACCTGTTGATGACAAGGGCCATCTGACAGCAGAGGCAGGTAAGTTTAAAGGCCTCTACTATGCAAAAGCCAACGGAGCAATCATTGAAGAGCTTAAAAGCACCGACCTTCTTCTTGCATCAGAGAAAATTGACCATCAGTATCCGCACTGCTGGAGATGTAAGGACCCTATAATATTCAGGGCAACAGAGCAGTGGTTTGCTTCAGTGGAAGGCTTCAGAAATGAAGCATTGGAAAAGATAAAGGGAGTAAGATGGATTCCTGAATGGGGCGAAGAGAGAATAACCAACATGGTCAGGGATAGAGGTGACTGGTGTATTTCCAGACAGAGGATCTGGGGTGTTCCCATACCGATCTTCTACTGTAAGGAATGTGGATTGGAGCTTATAAACGATGCTTCAATCGCTGCAGTTGCTTCACTTTTTAGAGAAAAGGGATCGGACTCTTGGTACGAAGTGGATCCGAAAGATATTCTTCCTGGAGGAACCAAATGTACATGCGGTTGTTCTGAATTTGAAAAAGAAAACGATATAATGGATGTGTGGTTTGATTCCGGTTCAAGCCATGCAGCGGTCCTTGAAACAAGAGATGATTTAAGATGGCCTGCAGATATGTATCTTGAGGGAAGCGATCAACACAGAGGCTGGTTCCAGTCATCACTTCTGACATCTGTTGCTACAAGGGGAGAAGCACCATTTAAGACAGTTCTTACCCATGGCTATGTTGTTGACGGACAGGGAAGGAAAATGTCCAAATCATTAGGAAACGGTATAGATCCTGAGGATGTTATAAAGGAATATGGAGCGGATATCTTAAGGCTCTGGGTTGCGTCTTCAGATTATAAGACCGACATAAGGATTTCAAAAGAGCTACTAAAACAGCTTTCTGAGGTTTATAGAAAAATAAGAAATACCAGCAGGTATATACTTGGAAACATAAATGACTTCAACCCTGATAAAGACATGGTGAAGTATGAAGAATTGGAAGAGTTGGACAGATGGGCACTTATGAAGCTTTCGCAGCTTATAAAGAAAGTTGATGAGGCTTATGGTTCCTATGAGTTCCATATGATGTTCCATGCTATCCATAACTTCTGTGTTGTTGATATGAGTAATTTCTACCTTGATATAATAAAAGACAGACTTTATACATCCAAAGCAGATAGCAAGGAAAGAAAAGCTGCTCAAAGTGTAATGTATGAGATATTGGATTCTTTGGTAAGAATGCTTGCTCCTGTGTTGGCATTTACATCAGAGGAAATATGGCATTACCTTCCGCATAAAGCCACCGATGATGCAGAAAGTATACAGTTAAACAGTTGGCCTGTGCTCAATGAGAAGTATCTTGACAGCAAGCTTGAAGAAAAGTGGAGTAGAATACTAGATCTTAGATCCGATGTATCTAAAGCTCTTGAGATTGCCAGGGCGGATAAAACCATCGGGCTTTCACTAAATGCAAAGATTGTAGTATATGCAGATGAAAAAGCCTACGGATTTATAAAAGAGATTGATGATCAGCTAGCCACCATATTTATTACATCAGGGTTTGAGCTTAATAAAGCAAATGATGTTCCAGCCAATGCACTAAAGGGAGAGTATATGGATGGAATATGGGTAATGGTTGTTCCGGCAGAAGGTGAAAAATGTGAAAGATGCTGGATGCAAAGTGTAAGCGTCGGTAAAGACGAGAATCACCCGACCCTTTGCGAAAGATGTTGTTCAGTGCTTTAATACCTAAACATAAAAGAAGGTGACAGGATTGATTAAAGTTAATATTGACCTAGGGGATAGAAGCTATCCTATTTATATAACAACTGATTACAGCAGTCTGGCAAAAAGCATTGCCTTGACAAAAGTAAACGGAAAGCTGGCACTTATAACAGACAACAATGTTGACAAAGCTCAAGGGAACGAGTGTATAGAGGCATTGGAATCCAGCGGGCTTAAGGTATACAAGTATATTATCGAAGCCGGTGAGAAGAGTAAAAATCTTGATACTATCAGGGATATCTATAAGTTCCTGATAGACAATAAGTTTGACAGAAATTCAGTACTCTTGGCTCTTGGCGGCGGTGTGGTGGGAGATATTACAGGTTTTGTCGCAGCTACATTTCTAAGAGGAGTCAGCTTTGTACAGATCCCAACATCGCTGCTGGCACAAGCTGACAGCAGTGTAGGAGGAAAAGTAGGAGTTGATTTTGAAGGAAAGAAAAACATAATAGGTGCTTTTTATCAACCCAAGTTTGTGTACTTAAATGTCAATACCCTAAAGACGCTCCCTGCCCGTGAAATGCAGGCAGGAATGGCTGAGATAGTAAAGCACGGCGTTATTAGAGACTCGGATTATTTTGATTTTATAGACTATAATGTTAGCAAAATTTTTAACTTTGATGAAGATGTTCTTCAATATCTGGCTAAAGTTAATTGCACAATAAAAGGTGCTGTAGTTGAACAGGATGAAACGGAAAGCGGACTGCGAGCAATACTCAATTTCGGCCATACTATAGGCCATGCCATTGAAAGTGTATACGAGTTTAAGTATTTACATGGTGAGTGTGTGTCTTTAGGTATGGTTGCAGCTTTAAATATGGCTTGCGATATGGAACTGATTGAGAGAAATGAAGTCCAAAGAGTTGTTGATACTCTGAAGAAAATAGGCTTGCCTGTGAAACTTGATCAAATAGATGTTGATGAGGTTTATGAGAGAATGTTTTTTGACAAAAAGGTAAAGGACAACAAGATAACCTTTGTATTGGCTAAAGCCATTGGCGAGGTAATTCAGTGTGTTGTTGAGGATGAGGCTCTTATTAAAAAGGCAATCAGCTCTTTACAATATTGATTTGATAATTAAAACAGTTAAAAGATACTTCACTTTTCGGATATATGTTTTATTGATAAATCCGGGATTATGTGAAGTATTTTTTTATGTCTAGGGGATTATTACCTATCTTGTATAAATTTAAATTTTAATGTATTATTGAAATATGTAAACTATATAAAAATTATTATTATTTTACATTTTAAATTATTTTATGTGGGGAATTGGATATGGCTGGATTTAAGAAGGTTATTTGTGGGATTTTAGTCTTTCTAATTATTTCAAATTTCGGATCGGTTAATTTTAATGGGACCAATTTTGATTCGAGCAATACTTCCTATGCTGAATCGACAGAAATCGAGGATTTTAGGTTTGAGGACGATAACCTTGATAAAGTTGTCAGAGAGGCTTTAAATAAAGGCCCTAAAGATAAAGTTAATATCGATGAGCTTAAGGAAATTAAAGAATTATGTGCTGACGGAATGAATATAGCCAATTTAAATGGTATAGAGAATTTATCAGAGCTTAAATCCCTTTTTTTGAACGGAAACAGAATTGAGGATGTATCTAAAATAAAGTACCTTAATAAACTTGTTTATCTTCAAATGTCCAACAATGAAATCTCAGACATTTCGGGGTTTGAAGATCTTACCCAGTTGGAGTTTCTTGAGTTAAGCAATAACAGGTTGCAAGATGCAGCTTCTTTGGCAAATATTACGACATTAAAGCATTTAAACCTTAGCTATAATGAAATAGAGGATATATCGTTTGTTGAAAAATTGGTTAATTTAGAAGGCCTGGTGTTAAATGATAATAAAGTATCATTAGTTACTAGTGTTTCTAATTGTAAAAGGCTTCAAACTTTAATTATAAATAGTAATGATATATATTATTTGGCACCTTTAACATCTTTGTCTAACAGTTTGATTACGCTATATGTTGAGGATAATAAGTCGTTCTTTCCTTTAAACAGAGACTATTTTCCGAATTTAAAGGATACAGATATTCAAATGGTAACTCCAACGCCAATGGTCACTCCAACGCCAAAGGCAACATCAACGCCGTTTCCATCAACCCAGGCTACACCAACTCCTACTCCAATATGCGTAACATCCACAACATTGCCATCAACACCTACACCTACCATACCATATGCAACACCTACGAGGCCGGGCATAACACCAATTATTACACCTACCCCGACGCCCATATCCGCAACACATACACCCTATAATACTCCAACAAATACTCCAACCCCAACTCCCATATCTGCAACATATACACCAAATAATACTGCAACAAATACTCCAACCCCAACTCCAACTGCAATAATTATTCCATCGAACACTACTAATCCCACTTGTACACCCATACCGTCTAGGAAACCCATATTTTTTCCTGATGAGAATCTGGCCAAGATAATCAGAGAGGCTGTACTTGAAAAAGAACCTGGAACTGTTATTTACCTTGATGAAATAAAATCAGTAAAAAGAATAGATATATGTGAGATAAATAAATTATGTGAAATAAATAACACTAATAAATTTGGTATGATTGAAAGTCTTCAAGGAATCCAGAACTTCTATGAGCTTACAGAGCTTAAATTGGAAGAACAAAGGATTGAAGATATAACGCCTATTGGATATATGACTAAATTGAAGGAGTTATACTTAAATAAAAATATGATAAAAAATATATATCCTTTGAGAAACCTGACTGAATTAGAGAAACTTGATCTTCGTTTCAATAAAATAGGTGATGCTAATCCGCTGTGGTTTTTAAGAACTTTTGGCAAACTAAGGGAATTATATTTGAGTAATAACCAAATAACAGATGTACAGAGCTTAACGGAAATGGCAAGTATTGAAGTTTTATGGCTTGACAACAATGAAATCAGTGATTTTAGCTTCTTGAACAATATGACAAGCTTGAAATATTTATACCTTAAAGGAAACAAATCGCAGGATTTTAATGTAATTGACGCCAAAATAATTGATAATCTAATTGAAATGGACTTTACCAAAAGTCCGCCGACGGTTACGCCCAGGCCAAGCCAGACAAGTCCTTCCAAGGAAACGCCACAACCACAGCAAACAGCAAAAATAGCAAACCCTGTTATAATTGCCGATAGCAGATCGAGGGATGATACCACAGGTACACCAAGTGTTACGGTTACACCTTTACCCAATACCCCAGTGCCCACTCCGAAACCGACTATGGTTGAAAGCAAGGAGGAAACCAAGCCCGCTGTGTCGAATTTCAAGGATATTTCCGGACATTGGGCAGAGAATAGCCTGCTGAGGCTCTGTAAGATGGGAATTTTGTCAGGCTATCCGGACAATACTATGAGACCCCAGATGGAAATGACCAGGGCCGAGGTTACTGTTATATTGGTGAAGGCACTTAGCCTAAAGCCTTTAAGCGAAACAAAGTACAGGTTTAAGGATGACAGTAAATTGCCTTCATGGGCATATGGATATATTCAAAGAGCAGTTGAAAAAGGTATAATAAAAGGGTACAGTGATAACTCGTTCAGACCTATGCAGAAGGTATCAAGAAATGAAATTGTGACAATGGTTGTAAGGGCATTTGGTTTCCAATATAAGCAAGGCTCAGATATAACATTTATTGATTCGGGTACAATTCCACAATGGTCCAAAAGTAGCATCATTACAGCTGTTTCATTAGGAATAGTCAAAGGATATCAGAATAATTCGTTTATGCCGTACAGGAATGTTACAAGGGCTGAGGCAGCTGCAATACTAGAGGGCTCCCTTGGTATAATGGAAAAGAGCAAAACCCATTAGCGGTTTTGCTCTTTTAATGCATTTAAATTATCTATAAATGGTGGATAAATGATTCCTTTTTCAGTTATTATAGCACTTATATACTTATTTGGAGTCACATCGAATGATGGATTTGCAACCTTAATATTGGCAGGAGCTATTTGAATGCCCATAATCTCGGTAACTTCCTTGGATGATCTCTCTTCTATAGGGATACTATTACCCGACTCTATTGAAAAGTCTATTGTTGATACTGGAGCTGCTACATAAAACGGTATATTGTTTTCATGTGCTAATACTGCTACCGAATAAGTACCGATTTTATTGGCAGTATCGCCGTTTAATGCGATTCTGTCTGCACCAACAATAACGCAGTCTATAATGCCCGATTTCATGAAATGACCTGCCATGTTATCGCATATCAGTGTTAGAGGTATACCTTCCTGAGAAAGCTCCCATGCGGTTAGCCTGGCCCCCTGAAGGTAGGGTCTTGTTTCGTCGGCATATACATTTATCTTTTTGCCACCTTCATGGGCTGCTCGGATAACTCCAAGAGCAGTACCGTAGTCGCATGTTGCCAGAGCACCCGCATTACAGTGGGTAAGTATTGTAAAATTATCCTTTATAAGGCTAAGGCCGTTCTTTCCTATAGCTTTATTGGCTTGGACATCTTCAGAGTCCATCATTAAAGCCTCATTAAGCAAGAATTTCTTAACCTCATCCAAAGGCTTGTCCATATTGGAAAGTGCGGTTTTATAAACTCTGTCTACGGCCCAAAAAAGGTTTACTGCTGTAGGGCGGGTATTACGCATTATATTGCAGATTTCTTCAAGCCTATGTATGAATTCATCCTTTGAAGATGCATTTATTGACAGGGCTCCAATAACAATGCCATAAGCAGCAGTAACACCTATGGCTGGTGCACCCCTCACTATCATATTTTTTATGGCTTCAGCAACTTCTATGTAAGTTGTGCATTCTACATAAACTTTTTGATGAGGAAGCTTTGTTTGATCAATAAGTTTTAAAACCCCGTCTTTAAATTCTAATGGCCTCATATAAAGCTCCTTTTATTAAATATTGTGTAAAGCAATTCTCAAAATAACTCCGAGATTTTGTTCATGATAGATATCATGTTTTGCAAGAGCAGCCTTTATTACGGTCTAAATCTATTCTTCTTATTATTTCAAAAAGCATTTTCTTAACTTTTTCGTTGTTTTCTTCAAAAACCCTCAAAACCTCTTCTTCAGTAACAGCCTTAATGTCATCATTTCCCTCAAGGCCTGCATCAAAATCCGTAATAAGGGCTATATTTGCATAACAAATACCAAGTTCCCTTGCCAAGTAACACTCAGGATATTGGGTCATATTAATAACTTCCCAGCCCATCTTACTAAACCATCGGCTTTCAGCTACAGTTGAAAATCTGGGGCCTTGAATAACAACAACTGTTCCTCTCTCGTGAACGGTAATATCCATGCTTTTGCCTGAATCTATGGCAATTTTCCGAAGCTCCGGGCAGTACGGCATAGCAGCACTGATATGCTTGGTTTCAGGACCGTCATAGTATGTATCCTTACGTCCCCATGTCCTATCTACAAACTGATCACAGATTACAAATTCGCCTGGTTTTATGTGAGATTGCAGACTGCCGGAAGCAGTAGGTGCAATTATATTTTTTACGCCAAGCTGGTGCATCGCATGCAAATTGGCTCTATAGGGTATCATATGTGGAGGATACTGATGATTCTTACCATGTCTAGGAAGAAAAGCGATTTTTTTGCCTTCAAATTCTGCAATGGCAATTTTGTCGCTTGGTTTACCGTATGGTGTATCCACGTCGATTTCTTTTATGTTTTCTAAAAATGAATAAAAACCTGAACCGCCAAAAACTCCTATCTGAGCATTATATTCCATATTAAACCTCCACTCGTAGTAAATATTAATTTGAAATCTAGGTATATTATATTATAAAAACGGAAAGTTTCAATACTCTTAGTGATTTTTATTATATTTGGAAAATTATAGTGTATTCTGTGCTATAATTTTTCATGGCACAACCAAGAATACAAAATTACAAGGGATTTTTATAATGTCTAGGAAATGGAAGGAGAAAGGATGTCAATAATTGTCAGTACGGAACTAAAAAGTGATCTTGAGGACATGTACAGAATGACAGGAGAAATTTTAACACAAATAGATTTGGATGACGCAGGACTTGTCGATACTGAAATTATTAAACAAATAAGACTTAAGGTTTCGGATATGGAGGCTATACTTCAGAAGGATATATTTACCTGCGATTATCTGATTTCCAAGGAGAAAATTACAGGCAGCCTTTTATGTGACTTTAGCTATGGTGATTATTATGAACGAAAAAAATAGGTTGATTCATATTATAAACAAAAAACTGGATAAGATTTCTTTAAATATGGAAAAGTTTAAGCTGGTTGATTATGTGTATTACCTGGAAAACCCAAGAAAAATGCTCTGGGCAAATTTTCTTGGAGGGCTGTCAAGGGGATTTGGTATTGCAATAGGATTTACCCTTCTAGGAGCTCTTTTGATATATGTACTTCAAATGGTTGTAAGATGGAAATTACCGCTTATAGGAGAGTTTGTTACTGATATAGTCAATATTGTACAGGAAAACATGAAAAGGGCAGGAGGAAAAATAAATGGATAAGCAATTAATAAATTCTCTAAAAAATACGCTAGCAAAAAGGCAGAGTGAGATACAGCATACCATTGAAATTATGAAAGAGAATAAAACAGCAGAGCAGGATAAGTATTCACCTACTGAGCTTTCAAATTATGATAACCATCCTGCAGATATGGCTACCGAGCTTTTTCAGGTCCAGTTCAATAATGCTTTAAGGGTCCATGAGGAGCATGAGCTAAAAGATATAGACGATGCACTAAAAAGGATTGAGGACGGATCATTCGGAAAGTGTGAGTTTTGCGGAAAAGATATTACCGAAGAAAGATTAGAGGCACTTCCGTCAGCAAGGCTTTGTATAGATTGCGAAGAGAGTAAGCCGGTAACTCTTGGAATATTGAAAATGGAAAGGCCTAATGAGGAGCTGGTATGGGATGCACCGTTTGGAAGGAAATATCTTAATAAAAGAGAAGATGATGAGAATGAAGGTCTGGATTATTTAAATGATCTGGTCAAATATGGAACATCCGATGGTCCACAGGACATGGGAGGGTATTACGATTACGAGGAATTTTATACAAACGAGGTGGATACCCAAGGCATTGTCGATAAGATGGATCGTATATCAAATGAGCAATATAAAAGACAGCTGCCTGATTAAGTTGTGGAATTTGTAAATGTCCTGAGAAATTGTGGTATATTCGGTATCACAATTTCTCAGGACAACAATTAGGGGTGCAAAATCCCAAGAGATTTTGTTTTATTGAGCTATTACGGGCTAATTTAGGCTTTTACTCAGCTTACATAAATTGTGTAACTATGGTATAATTTTTATCGTTGGTAAGTTAAGTTTACATAATAATTTATGAAGGAGATAAAAGTATGAGAAAACTAAAAAAAGTATCCCTTGTCACACTTGTTGTATTGATTACAAGTGTAATTGCAGCCGGTATGGTCTGGAGCGTAAGCACAACAAGAAAAGTTGATGCAACGGCAAATGACAGTATTAAGGTTTATTATGACGGGCAGCTGAAAACATTTACAGAGAATGACGGTTCAAAGATATCGCCTGTAATAATTAACGGCAGAACATATTTGCCTCTTAGGGCAATTGCGGATTTGGTAGGGCTTGGAGTCAATTGGGAAGATGCTACTCAGTCAATAAAGCTGACATCCGGCAATTCAGGTATACCTGATAAGGATAACACACCTGTTCAAATTCAGCCAGGTGCCACCAAAGCACCTGAAACAACACCGGTTTTAGGTACACCGGCTCCTGCAAGTACTTCTAAAAATGCAGGAACTCTATCAGATCCTATCAAGTTGGGAGAAACCTATTCATGGTCAGCAACGGAGAAATATATAAATAGTACAATATCGGCAAACTATTCATATACAGTTAAAAAGGTTGAGCCTGTTACACTCGAGGAGATTACAAAGCTTGGAGTTAAGCCTGATGCAAAATTTGATTATGCTATGGTAACAGTTGAACAGAAAGTGTCAAACGCAAAAATCAATTCTGGTGATGCATATATTAGTTCGGCATTCAGGAGAAGTATATGGGGCTCAAAAACACCTTCAGGGGATGGCGTTATAGGGGGCATTGACTTCGGTTTTGACGGAAGTCTTGATGAAGTGTCTGATAATGTTACCAAGGACAGTCAAGGCCTTTTGGGAAAAATTAAAGCTGGTGAAGCAAAAAGCTTTACTTGCGAGGGTAAGATTATTTTACCTTTGACAAAAGGGAAGGAAAGCTATCTGGTTATAACTAAAGACAGTAGTTTGGAGTATTCAGTAAGACATTTGTACTTCCGTTTGAAATAGCTCATAACATAGGTGTAGATACATAATTAAGTAATACTTAGGGAGCAAATCCAGTAGCTGAAGGTCGCATAACGGCCTATGGCTACTGGATTTTTATGTCCAGGAAATTGTGGTGTAGGAAGGGTGTCAAAAACATTTGGTTTTATATTATTTCTCATTCTGGTATAATTTCATATATACCAAACTAAAATTACGGCAGGTGCGTCATGAAACCTAAAATTCTTGTAGTTGATGATGAGGCTTCCATCTGTGATCTTGTGAAAATTAACCTTGAGCTTGAAGGTTATGAGGTCAGTACTGCTGGAGATGGCGAGGCAGCATTAAAAAGTATTGAATTGTTAAATCCGGACCTTTTGATTCTCGACATTATGCTCCCTAAAATTAATGGATATGATATATGTAAAAAAGTTACATATGAGAGAGCCATACCTGTGATTATGCTGACCGCAAAGACAGACCTTATTGATAAGGTTTTAGGTCTTGAACTCGGTGCAGATGACTACATAACGAAGCCTTTCCATGCACGGGAGCTAACAGCCAGGGTTAAGGCACTTTTGAGAAGGGTTTCAAAAGAAATGAAGAATAATGAAGATATGGGGAAACATATAACTAACGGCCCTTTAACGGTGTTTGCAGACTTGAGAAAGGTTATGCTTTCAGGGACGGAAGTAGAACTGTCTGCTAAGGAATATGAGTTGGCTTATTTTCTCATAAATCATCTTGAGCAGGTTTTTACAAGGGATATGCTTCTGGAAAAGGTATGGGGGTATGATTACTGCGGCGATACCAGGACGGTTGATGTACATATTCAAAGACTCAGAAAAAAATTAAGCATTGAAGGTACAGGCAGCAGCTCAAGCATAATTCAAACTGTTTTCGGGGTAGGCTATAAAATGGTAAGACAATAGTAAAAGTGGTGATTAAATGAGGTTGGGACTTAGATATAAAATTTTATTTACGAATGTTATTGTCCTTTTTTTGACTTTTCTAATAGTAGCTTTGGTTCTAATAGAGGGGGTGGACAGAGTTAACAGAGAAATGCTTATAAACAGCCTTATAAATCAATCGGAGATATCTGTCAGGACAGTCAAGCAGAGCCTATTAATGGACTCTGGCACCGATAATGCAGAAAGAGAATTCAATTTAAGGGCAGGTGACTTTGCATCAAGGCTGTCAAAGGAATCAGGTATTAGAGTAATGATCTATTCATCTCAGAAAAAGCTTTTAGCTGATTCGGATAATTCAGATAAAAAAGTAACATATCTGCAGGAATTGGAAGAAGCATATAGAAATGGCGGCAACAGGGCATACAACCAGAGAGAAATTGATGGGGAGACTAAGCTGTTTTTTGCATTTCCTGTAATGCATTCAGGTAAAATAATCGGCGGCTTAGTGTTTATAAATTCTCTTTCCGATATAGAAAAGAACAAGAGGAATATATCCATATTAGTTTTGATAGCCTTTTTGGCGGGTACAGTCATCATACTAGTTGTCAGCATCTTTCTTTCCGGTACAATAACAAAGCCACTTAAGGTTTTAAACCGTTCTGCCCTTAAGATTTCCAAGGGGGATTATTCCAGTAAAATTAATACACAAGCAAGGGATGAGCTGGGAGTTTTGGCCAACACCTTTAACCTCATGATGGATGAGGTGGCAAATAAAATAAATTCCATTGATTTTGAAAAAGCCAAGCTTGGTGCTGTGTTGGAAAGCATGGGTGAGGGTGTAGTGGCTTATAACGGCACTAACGAAATAATTGCAGACAATGCAATTGCCAGAAGTTTAATTGCCGAAGAAGGAAATTATTGGGTAGAGGGTATTGTAGAGAAGATCAGGAAAAGCTTACAAAGGCAGGTAGTTGAGATAAATACCGAAAGCAGAAACCTCCTTGTCTGTGCTACACTTTTGAATCATGATGAACTAAAGAATGGAGTTGTCCTAATTATAAATGATATAACTGAGCTTAGAAGTTTACAGGAGAAGCAGAAAAATTTTATTACCAACGTTTCTCATGAGCTTAAAACACCTTTGACAACCATATTGGGATATGTAGATTTATTAAAGGAGAAGGGAGAAGATAAGAGGATATTTGAGACATCGGTAGGGTATTTGGAGAGCTCTGCTGAAAGGCTTAAAAGGTTGGTAGATGATCTTATAGATTTATCGAGCCTTAAAAAGTTTGAATTTGAAATAGAAAAACGGAGCATAGATATAACAGGGCTTGTTAAAGATACTGTCGGTCAGATGGCTCTAAAGGCCAAGAAGTTTGGTATTGGAATTAAAACAGATCTGCCGCATTTGGGTGAAATTATGGCAGATCCCGTAAGAATTAAGCAAGCCATTGTGAATGTTCTGGACAATGCTATAAAATATTCTCAAAAGAGTGAAATAAATGTTAGGCTGCTTGAATGTGGTTCAAATGTCCGGTTGGATATAGAGGACAATGGGTGTGGGATACCAAAAGACTTAATGGAAAAAATATTTGAACCCTTTTACAGGGTAGATAAGGCCAGAACCAGAGAAATAGGAGGAAACGGCCTGGGACTTTCAATAACTAAAGAAATTGTTGAAAAGCATGATGGAAAAATAGTTGTCAACAGCATTGAAGGAGTAGGAACTAAAGTAAGTATAATACTACCAAAGAAGTAACAGTATTGAAAGAGTTGTGCTTGAAGGATTATGATTCTGTCAAAGATTAAATCCGTACATCAATTTTACTTCCGAGATGTGGTGCAGCAGATTTTTCTATAGTTTTATTGTTTGCTGCAGTCATGCCTTCTATCAGATTTTTTGACGTAGATAAATCATTTATCAGGGCTTTTCTAAGCATCAGAGTGTTTATGGCATCATAGGGACCATTCATGACTTTACCTGCCATTGATATTGACATATAATCACTCCTTAATAATTTGTGCTATATATGAAATAAAGCATATATAATAATTATACTCCCATCCATTAAATTTTGACATAGTGCTATTGTACTATATTATAAGTATTATATACCTTGTGTGGAACATGGTTTGGGCGAGTAAAATATGTTATGTTGAAAAAATATATATTCCTGATATAATTAATTCATAAGGTTAAAAATGGATATATATGTAGAAGTTGTTTTCAGATATTATCATTCCAGATATGTTTTGTTATATTCTAGTCAGAAACATTACAAAACTTTTTGCTGATTCATTATTGCACTGTATTCTATCGATTCTATATTAAAGTTATTAGTCTATATTAAAAGTGATTAATCTATTACATTTGTCTATCGCAAATCCCGTTGAACCGTTCGTTATTTGCTCCGCCAAATGTAAGATTATTAACGCTTTTAATATATAATAAACTTAATAAAACTTTACAAAATTTAATTAGGGGGAGAAAAAATGTCAAAACATTTTAAAGAAGAAGCAAATGAAATGACTTGTGCTTGTAAAAATGCTAAGAAAAAGAAGTTTAGCTTTAAGAAGTATCTATTTCCTTTTATGGGACTAATAGCTCTTATTTGGTTTTTTATACGTGTAATACCAAAACCAAGCAGAGCGACTTATCCTTGTCAGAGGGCTGCTTTTCCTATAGCATCTTCCTTTGTTATATGGTTTACAGGCATTTTGGGCGGCATCTTTGTGTTTAAGAAACTGAATAAAAAGTTTGAATCATCACGGTATATAGTCATGGGAACTGGTGCAATTGCTTTTATAGCGGCTATTTTATGGAATTTTCAAATAATACCGGTAAGCAATACAACTGCGGCTTTTACTCCCGTAAAGCTGTCTAAGAGTGATGTAGCGTTAGTGCAATCAGCTAAGGCAGATGTTAAACAAATAGATTATACTGAAATAAAACAGATGGTTACAGATGCAGTTTCAGCAGTTGGAGGAATAGGAAGTGTTGTTAAGAATGGGGACACAGTTGTATTAAAACCCAATCTTATAGTAACTAACGGCCTCGCTACCGAAGCAAATGGTGTAACAACCGACTGGCGTGTAACAAAAGCTGCAGTGGAGCTTGTACGAAGCGTAAACCCCAGCGGCAAGGTTTATGTCATGGAAGGGGCCATTACGGATACCGCCTCTATCTTTAACTATTATAAATATACAACAGCTAATATTCCTGGAGTTGATGGATTTTTACCTATAGAAAAAGACAGTGGTACATGGCAGGATAAGACTACAGGAGTATCACTTGTAAATCTGCCTGATGGACTTTTATATAACCAGTATTATCTTAACCGCAAGTACAAGGAAGCTGATGTTGTTATTAGCCTTCCTACAATGAAAACCCATTGGAATGCCGGCTTCACAGGTGGTATTAAGAATATAGGAATTGGTGCAACACCGGGAAATATATACGGAAAATCCGCAAATGACCCTGCTAGAAATAATATGGTGGATCATAATACAGATGACCTCCATAAATGGATTCATGATTTTTATAAATGCCGCCCGGTTAACCTTGTTATCATGGATGGCCTCCAGGGGTACCAAAATGGACCTTTCCCATTTAATGCATCAGGTGCAAACGGAAATCAGATGAACATGAGACTTATACTAGCAGGTAAAGATGCAGTGGCTGTTGATAGCATTGCAACTCTTACAGTAGGTTATGATCCTGAGTCTATCGGTTATCTCAGGTACCTTAACACAAGCAAATTGGGTAATATTGATCCTACATGCATTAATGTTGTAGGTAAGAAGATAGATGAGGTCAGAAAATATCTGGCAGGAACTACAACCATGGGGGTAACTAAGATTACCGACAAAACAGCACCCCAGTTAAACATTGGCTCTATCCAAGCGGATAACAACAATCTTAAGATTTCGGTGACTACAGATAGTGAAACAGTCAAAGAACTGGTATATATTGACGGAAAACCATACGAGCCTACTTCAACAACTGGTATGAATGCTATTAATGTAGATATAACAGGTTTATCGGGAAGCCATCAATTGACGGTTGAAGCATATGACCGTTTCCTAAACCGCACAGCAAAAACAGCCCAGTTTACAGCAAACGGCACATCAAACCCTTCGACTACTCCATCAGCCGCTCCTACTCCTACAAATGATCCGAGTGTAGGTTACAGTGCACCAAAAGCCTCCCAGGCTCCGGTTATTGATGGTATAGGAAATGAAAGCTGCTGGCAGCAGGCACAATGGAAAGATATTAAGTATGTATGGCTTGGAGCTACTCCATCACCCAGTGATTTCAGCGGGCGTTTCAAACTTGTATGGACTCCGCAAAGGCTGTACTATTTGGTTGAAATAACTGATGACAAGCTTTCTGCTCCTAATACTACCCAGTTTAAAAATTACTATGACAATGACTGTGTAGAATTATTCATTGATGAAAACCGTTCGGGAGGAAACCATCAAAACAATTATAATGCGTTCGCATACCATATTGAGCTGGACTATGATGTTATAGATAATAATACCTCAGGAACTCAAAGTCTCTACAATGATCATATTAAGGTTTTGAGAACAAAGAATGGAGACGTTTATACCTGGGAGATAGAAATGAAGATATTTGATGACACATACAATGAGAAAAGTACAACGAATGTACCTGTTACACTTACCAAAGACAAAATCATGGGTTTTGGAGCTGCGTATATTGACAATGACAACCAAATGACCCGTGAAAGCTTTATAGGGTCCTTTGACATACCTGGAACAGATAAGAATGTTGCATGGATAAATGCCAGTGTGTTTGACACAATCAAACTAATAGATAATGCAGCTCCAACATCAACACCTACACCTACACCTTCATTAAAACCGACACCAACTACTGCACCTGGTTCAAAAACAGCGGATTTGAACGGAGATAAGGCAATTAATATGGCGGATGTTATACTTTTGGCACAAGTATTTGGTTCAGTATCGGGAGATGGCAAATATAAAGCAGCTTATGACCTTAACAGCGATGGAGCTATAAACATGACCGACGTAATTGTCATAGCCTCCAAATTTAATTCGATAATGGTCTAAGGTATGATTGAAAATTTAAGCGGAATTTATTTTTTGATCATGACTATCATGACTAAAAATAACTGGAAAAATTTAATAATGAGATTTTTATAAAACTTATGAGATTATATTGTATAATAAAAGGCCGGGGATTTTCGGCCTTTTATTATGTCTAGAAATTATGGGGTAAATTTCAATATCAATTATTTACAAATTTGTTACATCCGCTTTACCCTATTATTATAATTATCATGTATTATTTATCTCATAAGTATTGAAGTGGTTGCAGGGAATGAAAAAAATCAGATACATGGATAGGGAGGATGAATATTTGAAAATTAAATTACTGTCATTTGTAGTAAGTTTTCTGCTTTTTATAACAGCAGGATGCAGTTCCGATAATAAGGTGACTGTCATAAAAGGGGCAGGAACTTCGAATAACAGCCTTTTGGTAGGTTTAAGCGAAATATGTCCGGGAGATGTTGAAGGCTTTACAGGAGAAAGACTTATTGTGCGAACTGCTAAAAACAGCAGGGAGATAGAGTTTTACAGTATTGATATTAAAACAAAGGAGAAAAAGTTGGTTTTCGCTTCTATATATGATGATAGCAGCAAATTATGTTTTTCAAAAGATTTTAAATATGCTCTTTATGGCAAAAATCTTATAAGCCTGGAAGAAAGTGGAGTATCAATGCTTGCTTCCATAAATCCGCAGAAGGGCAAAAACTCTCTTGCGATTTCAAGGACTCCTGATTATTCATTTTATGGGGAACACGAGGTTTTGGTTTCAAATCCAATAATATATCTAAACAGGTATCTAGGTTCAAAGGTATATGGTCTTATGAGCCATGCCGGCAAATCAAGGAGCAGGATTATGAAAATCGGAGATATAAGACAGAGGGATATGAAAAAGCAAGAAGATTTGAAATTTGAGAATATAAATATTCCCAAAATCAGCTCTATAGAGGATGCTGTAATTGATTTTGATAGAGGAAGGTATTTGTTTTTGGGAAGGTCTGTTGATGAAGGCAAAAAGGATCTCTATGTACTTGATCTTATTAATAAAGAATTCGTTTTAATAGATAAGGATGTAAGTTTATTTGCATTATCACCGACAGGAAGCAGTATAGCTTATGTTAAGAATTCAAGAGACAGGGTTAGTGCACAAAAATTACTTACGTATAACTTTTTGGATAGTGAAAAAAAGGAATTGGATGAACAGGTTGATATAGCAGGAGTTTCATGGTCTGCCAATGGAGGGTGGATTGCATTCTCAGGCGGGAAAACCAATAGGAATGATATATTTATCATGAAAAGCGATGGGACAAATAAAGAGCAGCTTACACAGGGAATGAATTCAGAAGGGAGCATAGCATGGGCCCAAAGCGGTAACAAGCTGGTTTTTACAACAAACGGAAGTGAGGAATATAAGGATAGCAGGGTTTATTTAATAAGCCTAAATATGACTTCAATAAAAGAGACGGGCGATATAATAAATCAGGAACCGGAAAGACAAACAGCAACATCCGGGATTATTAGCTTTTTTAGGGAGGTAACACAGGATGTTATTAAGGGCAGTGCGGAAAAAACATGAAGATGGCTTTAAATCAAGGATGTATTCAGTCATCCGATTGATGAGAAAAGTTGTCATAATTATTGTCGCTACTATTATAATCCCATCATTAATACTATTTTTATTTATTTTTAATGGTGCAAAAAATACCAAGCCTCAAAACGCTGATGTTATGATAGTATTAGGATGCCAGATATGGGGTGAAGGTCCTAGCGAAATGCTGGAATACAGGCTCCAAAATGCTTTGGAGCTATATAAAAACGGAATAGCAAAGAATATTATTGTAAGCGGTGGTCAGGGACCTGATGAGATAATTACTGAAGCTAAAGCTATGAAGAAATGGTTCATAAGAAAGGGTGTTGCCGAAAATGTGATTTTCGAAGAGGACAAGTCCACCAGTACCTATGAAAACCTTAAGTTCTCCAAGGTTGTAATGGAGAGACAAGGATTTAGGGATGCGGTTGTTGTAACAAGCGATTTTCATGTGTTCAGATCCCTGTGGTTGTCCAAAAGGCTAGGTATTGAGGCTAAGGGTTCACCATCTGTGACTGTGGATTATTTAAAGCCTTACTATTATTTAAGAGAAATTGTATCAAATATAAAAAGTTTTTTATTGGATAGGTAGGTGAAATGATGAAAAAATATTTTATTGGTTTGTTGGTTTTAATACCTTTGATAACTATCACAGCAGTTAATTTTAAGTTTATGTCTACGAAGCTGGAGGATGCAACTGTTTATGCCAAGAATAAGGTTACTTCGGCTTTCCAGGCTCCCGATCGTGAATGGAAAAACAACGAGGTTGCATCGGATAAAGTACACTTAAGAAGTGTCAAGCCAGATATGCAGTTGGATGAGATATTGAGGTCTAAGAATATTGATGACAAGGGAAACTTTAGTATACTGATTGATTTAGATAGCAGGACACTATACTTAAAATACAAGGAAGAAGTCATCAAGCAATATGCTGTTTCCGCAGGAAAGAGGTCAAAAGACGGTAAGAAGGAAAAGGAAGGGGATTACAAAACTCCTATAGGGGTTTTCTATATATGTCAAAAGGAAGTATATGACCCACCTAAGACCTATCTTGGAAGCAGATGGATGATGCTTAGCTACCCGGGCTTAGAAGCAGCAGAAGAAGGACTTGAGAAGAAAATGATTTCAAAAGATGATTATAATAAAATTAAAGAAAGTTATTCAGATAAGGTAATGCCTCCTCAGACGACAAAACTTGGCAGTTATATCGGAATTCATGGAGGTGCAACACCTGATTATCCAAGGGATTGGACAGCCGGATGCATAGGAATGTACAATCAGGATGTTGAGGAAATATATAAATATGTGAAAAATGGGACGACGGTTATAATAAGGTAAAATTACAAAAATGTAATCTTAATTTTAATCGATATGTAATATTCAGAGGCTACAATTAGACTATAAAATCAATACAAAATAAAGGAGTAGCCGAAGATGGAAATATTAAAAGTCGAAAATCTTACAAAAACATATGGAAAAGGCGATAATGAGGTTGTTGCTATAGAAAACATTAGCTTTGCAGTAGAGAAAGGAGAATTTGTAGCAATAGTTGGTCCAAGTGGATCGGGAAAGAGTACATTACTGCACCTTATAGGAGGGGTGGATAAACCGACAAAAGGAAAGGTGTTTATAGAAGGTGTAGACATATACGGCCTTAGGGAAAAACAGCTTTCTATTTTAAGGAGAAGGAAGGTAGGCTTTGTTTTTCAGTCATATAACCTTATACCAGTTCTGACAACTGAGGAGAATATTCTGATGCCTCTGCTTTTGGACAACAGAAAGCAGGATAAAAGTTATATTGATGAGCTTTTGGGGATCCTAAACCTAACAGACAGGAGAAATCACCTTCCTTCTCAACTTTCCGGAGGACAGCAGCAGAGGGTTTCCATTGGCAGGGCACTATCAAACAAGCCTGCGATAATATTGGCAGATGAGCCTACCGGGAACCTTGACTCCAAAAACTCCAAGGAAGTCTTGGAACTTATGAAATATTCCGCACAAAAGTATAATCAGACACTTATATTAATAACTCATGACATGAACATCGCCTCCCAGGCAAATAGAGTAATAAGCATAATAGACGGGAAAATTTTTGCGGATGAGGTGATGAGAAAATGAACAGCTATAAGGGACTGACTATAAAGTATCTTAAAGAGCACAAGGCAAGAACAATTCTGACCCTCACTGGCATCATTATTGCCATATCCATGTTTACTGTCATAGGGGGGATCTATTTCAGCGGTAAGGAAAATGAAATCGAAGATGTAAAAGAGAGTGTAGGTAACTACGAGATAGCTTTTTTGGACGTATCCGGTGATAAACTTAAGCAAATAATTAACAATTCAGAAATAAAAAACGGCGGAACTGTAAAAGAGATTGGGGATATTAACCTGGACACCAAGCTGCTTACTGGATCCCTACGGAAAGTACATGTGAAGGCATATGATACTGATGCATACAAGGATATTTTCAAAGTCAAAATGGCAGTTGGCAGATTGCCCGGGAAAAGCAATGAAGTCATAGTGGATAGAAAATACTATAATGTATTAAAAGAAAAGGGAATTGCAGATACCTTAGAGGGTACAATCAGTATAAGCAATAATAAGAGCCATGTCGTTTATAAAATAGTTGGAGCTTATGAAAGCAATATGATTAACAATACAGCTCTAGGCCTTATAGATAACAATATAAATGCTGGGGACAAATATATTTATTATGCAAACCTAAAAGATAAAAATGACAAAATGAAAGCTGCTGAGAGCATTGCTAAAGTTACCAATACAAAGATTGATCCAAACTCAAGCATGTTATATCTAATAGGGCAAGGCCCGGATAAAAAGAAAAATGATGCTGTTGGAACCATATTCTTTTTCATTTTCGCATTGGTTGTAGTATGTACAGTGGTGGTTATATATAATGCATTCAGCATATCGGTAATGGAGAGAATAAAGCATTTTGGAATTTTAAGAAGTATAGGTGCAACCAAGGGGCAGATAAGCAGCCTGGTTATAAAAGAAGCAATAATCATGAGCGGAATTGCCGTGCCCGCAGGTATAACAATAGGTTATCTTGGTGCTTTTATTGTATTTGGTGTTATGATGTCAGGGTTTTTGGGAGCTTTCAAAATAGGTTTCTATCCTAAGGTAGTTTTGGTAGCAGCAGCTTTAGGTATAGCTACTGTTTTTATCTCGGTACTCCTTCCTGCATTTTCTGCGTCAAGGGTTTCACCGGTGGATGCCATAAAAGGAACCAATGTACTAAAGGGGGAAAAGATAAAACGCAGAAGGGGCAGATTGGCTAAGCTGTTTTTCGGGTTTGAGGGGCAGGTTGCTTACAAAAATATCAAGAGAAACAGAAAGCGGTTTTATGTTACTTGCATATCTTTGTCTCTATCATTAATTATGTTTATTTTCTTTTCTAATCTGATAGATATTATTTTAGAGTCAAATAAAATAATAACAGTCAATGTGAAGGTTCAGGCAATTTATATGTCGCAAAATTTCAGTATGGGTGATGATTTTGGGGATAAGCTTGCAAAAATTAATGGGATTAAAGATGTATACAAACTAAACTATGTAGAGCTTCCCATGTTAGTTGAAAAAAGCTCAGTGAATAAAAAATTTGTAGAGTCTTTAGTAAAAAAGGGCGGTATTGAGGAATATAGGGACTATTATATTCCAAATGTTCAAATCATCAGCTACGATAAAAAAGCCCTTGAGTTTTTTAATAAGGACAATAAAAAGCATGTTGATTATGATAAGTTTAGAAGAGGTGAAGAGGTTATTATAGTCAATAAAGCAATGGGAAATGAGGACAAGAGCCTGTTTTATGATGGATTTACCTCTTATAAAAAAGGCCAGAGCATTAAACTTCCAAAGCTTAGCCGTGAATATATAAATAAAAAAGACAAAGGGCTGATAAAAAAGTTTTTGGCGAAGAATGATATGGTTGATTTTAAGATTTCAGAGGTTGTTGACTACGAAACACTAAATGGCTCGCCAATATTAAACGGATTTGGTATAATAATGTCGGATGAAAGCTTTAAAAGGTTAACAGGAGTAATGAACTACAATACGCTAGGTATTATGTTTGATTCACAGGAAAGCAGAGATGGGATTTTTGAAAAACTCAATGTTATTGCTGATGAGAATTCAGTGACATACTATGATATTTATGAGCAGGAAAAGAAGTCAAATGATCTTATAAATCAATTGATGATACTGGTATATGGTTTTATATCCCTTATTGTCCTTATATCAGGTGTAAACATAATTAATACTGTAACGATAAATCTTTTGGTCAAGAAAAGGGAATATGCCGTTTTTAAGGCAATAGGCATGACAAAGTGGCAATTTATAAAGCTTGTTTTATTGGAAGGAACCTTATTTGGAGTATTTGCATGCATTGCAGGTATCCCGGCGGCTTTCCTGCTGACCAAATACGGAGTTATTGTAAAAAACCCTCTAGGGTTTATTGGCTACACAATGCCGGTTTGGCCTTACATAGCAGGTTCTGCCGGTGTTATAGCAATAACGTTTTTAGCTGTTCTTATTCCTCTAAGGAAGCTGAATGAAATGAATATTGTTGAAGCATTAAGGGTAGAGGATTGATTATTAATAAGAAAAGGTGAAAAATATGAATGTCATGCTTGTGGAAGACGACAAGGCCTTGGCCCTTGGAATGGAATACGCATTAAAAAAAGAAGGTTTCAATGTTAGTATTGCAGGAACAATAAAAGAAGCACAAAGGCTTTTGGACAATTCTACAGAGCTTGTACTTTTGGATGTTTCACTGCCTGATGGAAGCGGCTATGATTTTTGTATGGAACTTAGAGCAAAGAGCAATGTTCCGGTCATTTTTATAACGGCTTTAGACAGCGAGGCAAATGTTGTTTTCGGACTTGATATAGGAGGGGATGACTACATTACAAAGCCTGTCAGGATTAGTGAGATGCTCTCAAGGATAAAGGCTGTCATGAGGAGACGGTCCGATCAACACAAGAATGAACTGACAAACATAATAGTAAGCGGCAATATAAGTATAGAGCCGTTAAAGTGCAAGGTCATGATGGATGGTGCCGAAGTAAACCTTACAGCAGCAGAATACAAGCTTTTGCTGCTGTTGGTTGAAAATAAGGAAAGGGTACTTGAAAGGAATCAGATTATAGAGAAGCTTTGGGATATTGATGGCAGCTTCATTGACCATAATACGTTAAATGTATATGTTAAAAGGCTTAGAGAAAAGATTGAGTCAGAGAGTAAAAAGCATATAGAAACACTAAGGGGTATTGGATATATGTGGAAGGATGAGGTGTGACGAGTCTTGATGCTTTTTAAGAATTATGAGGTGCGAAAGTCATTCATATTGCTGATGTTAGTGCTTTTGGCTTTTGCGGGTGCAATCCTTGGATTTCTAAATAATTTTATCAATACCATGAATAAAATTCAGATAAGACAAAATACAGCACTTGCCGGAAGTCTTGTAAAAAAATACCCTGAGATGGAAGAGGATATTGTTAGAACTATAATTTCTGGTGATGACAAAGACTATGCCCGTGGAAAGGAAATGTTTAATAAATACTCGTACAATGATTCCCAAGCAGCGTACAAAAATGAATTAATGAATAAAGGCTACAAAAGCCTTTTTTACAGAGTAATTGCTATAATAATTGTTTTTTCAGCAGTTATTTTATTTATTATCATATGGGGCTATAACAAATTATTCAGAAGGATCAGGACGGTTGCATCAGAAGCTGAGGTTCTGGTTGAAGGCAGATTTGGAACAATTGAAGGGGAAAATGAGGACGGAGATTTCGGCGTTTTGGTTTACCAGTTCAACACCATGGCACAAAGAATGACTGAGACATTAGAAGCATTACAGAAGGAGAAGCTGTTTCTAAAAAGGCTGATAACCGATATATCCCATCAATTAAAAACCCCATTGGCGTCTCTTATAATGTTTAATGAAATACTTTTGGATTATGATAAGCTTTCAAAGGAAGATGCCATAAAGTTTATCAGAGAAAGTAAAAATCAGTTGGAAAGAATGGAGTGGCTTGTAAAGAACCTTCTTAAAATGGCAAAACTTGAAGGAAGAATGGTGATTTTTGAAAAGCAGGAGCTCTTGATTGAAAAGACAGTTATAAAAAGCATTGAAGGGCTTAAAACAATGGCCGAGTCTAAAGGCATAAAGATTTTCTTGGAAGGTTCTTCCGATATTGTTGTAAGTCATGATGTTAACTGGACTGCAGAGGCCGTATCCAATATTTTTAAAAATTCAATAGAGCATGTAAAGCCTGGTGGTAACATAAAAATAAGCTGGGAGGAAAACAATGTTTTTGTTGAAATCAGGATTGAAGATGATGGAGAGGGAATAAGTAAAAGCGAGCTTCCATTAATATTTGACAGATTTTATAAAGGGCCTAACAGTAACAGTCCTACAAATATCGGCATAGGCCTTTTTATAGCAAAGAATGCTATAGAGGGACAGGGTGGGACTGTTTATGCATTCAGTGAAGAAAAGAAAGGCTGTAAATTTGTCATTAGAATTATGAAAAAAGTATGGAATGGTTGAATTTTTTTAAAAAATGTGGTTAAATTAATAAAATAATTAATGTATTAATTAATAAAATTAAGCTTGAGGAGGGAATGAAGCATGGTTAAAAGAAATGGATTTACAAAACTATTTGCAGCAGTAACACTATCTATTACTATTCTAGGCAGTACCATGCCTATGAATTCGTTTGCAGCAAAAAAGCCATGGTATGAAGACAGCGTAAATCAATTGGTAAAGTCGGGCGTAATGAATACAACAAGAACAACGCCTCTAGACAAAGTCAAAGCAGGAGATTTTCTTAAAGCAGCGGTTTTATGGTTTACATACAATCATGGGGAGGATTTCAGCAAAGTTGTAAATGATCTTCAATGGGTAAAGATAGGAGAAATAAAATCAAATAATGAACCGCTTAAAAGAGGTGAAGCGGTAAGGATAATAATTAGGGCAATGGGGTTGGACAACAAGGAAAGTAAGAGCCTAAAAGACTATATGGAGCAAGGGGTAAAGCTCGGTCTCGTTAAAGGGTATGGAAGAGGATCGTTAGGTGAAAATGATAGAGTTGATTATGCCCAGTTGGCAACTATTTTTATCAATGCCAGGAAGATTCAGAATGCAAGTACTGACAATAAAGGTGTAGAGAAAGTATCAATGGAGAACTTTTTCAAAACTCCTTCAACATTAGGCTACAGCCTGTCTCCCGATGGGAAATATCTTGCATATGTTGCACCGTGGGAAAGCAGAAGAAATGTATTTATAGTACCTGCGGATGGGGGCGAAGCTAAGAGAATTACAAGTTCAAAGGACAGGGATATAGCAGATTATGCATGGAAGGATGACAAGATTATATACCTGAAAGACAATGGCGGTGATGAAAATTATCATATTTACTTGGCCGGTATGGATGGAGTAACTGAAGATAAAGACCTTACACCATACCCGGGTGTTTTGTCCTACTATGTGGATATGCTAAAGGGAAATAAGAATGAAATTCTTATTACAACGAATAAGAAAGACCCTAGGGTATTTGATATATATAAGCTTAATATTTTAACCGGTGAGACAACAATGGTTGCACAGAACCCAGGCAACATAACAGGGTGGCTTACAGATGGAGATGGTAAACTCAGGATTGCGGGATCAAACGATGGAATTGAGTGTAAGATTCTGTACAGGGAGAAAGAAGATGATGAATTTGAACCGCTCCTTGAAACAAAGGCTGGGGAATCCTTTACTCCCATAATGTTTTCAAGTGATAACAAAAGCATATATGCTACATCAAACGTAGGCAAGGATACAGCTGCAATTGTAAAGCTTGATTTGGATACTAAGAAGCAAGCGGTTATATATGAGAGAAAAGATGTTGATGTATCAAGCATAATAATTAATCCCACAACAAGAGAGGTATTAGGTGCTGTTTATAACACTGATAAGGTAAGGGCTGAAATTTTCAATAAGGATCTCAAGGAGATTTTTAATAGGGTTTCTTCCAAGTTTGGTAATGATAAAGAAGTAGGAATAAAGGATTTGTCCAAGGACATGAACAAGTTTATACTTTCAGTTGGCAGTGACAGAGATCCGGGAGCATATTATTTCTACGACTCAACAACTGATAAACTAAAAAAGCTGGGTGACATTTTACCTTCAATAAATCCTGAAAAGATGGCAAAAATAATACCTGTTTCATATAAGAGCCGTGACGGCCTGACAATCTACGGCTATCTTACATTACCGGTAAATAAGATACCACAAAAACTGCCTGTAATAGTAAATCCTCATGGAGGCCCTTGGGCTAGAGACAGCTGGGGATATAACCCTGAAGTACAGTTTCTTGCAAACAGAGGTTATGCAGTTTTGCAGGTTAATTTCAGAGGTTCCACAGGTTATGGTAAAAAATTTGTTGAAGCTGGAAACAAGCAATGGGGTTTAAAAATGCAGGATGATATTACAGATGGTGTTCAATGGCTTATCAAACAAGGTATTGCTGACCCGAAAAGGGTTGGTATTTATGGGGCATCATATGGCGGATATGCAACACTGGCAGGAATAACATTTACACCTGACTTATACGCAGCTGCAGTTGACTATTGCGGAGTTTCAAATATATTTACCCTTTTAAATACAATCCCACCATATTGGGAAAGCCAACGCAAGATGTTTTATGAAAGGGTTGGAGATCCGGCCAAGGATAAAGAGCTTCTTACAAAGGTTTCGCCTGTGTTCCACGCAGACAAAATTAAGACACCTCTATTCGTAGCACAGGGTGCCAATGACCCGAGAGTAAACAAAGCAGAATCCGACCAGATAGTGGATGCATTAAAGAAAAGAAACATCAATGTGGAATACATGGTAAAGGAAAATGAAGGGCACGGCTTTGCAAATGAAGAAAACAGATTTGATTTTTACAAAGCCATGGAAAGCTTTTTTGCAAAGCATTTGATAAGGCATGAATAAAAAATATGGGCGAAAAAATTATAGAAGCATAGAGCCTTATATATAAAAAATAACAAAGTGATTCAGCTTCAAAGCAAATTTGTTTGGAGGCAGAATCACTTTTTCTATAGCTAGGTTTCCTACAACAACAATCAATGTTGCAAAATCCCAAGCGATTTTGTTGTACTTACAAAATTACAAAACCTTGAAGCATATCTCCCATATGTTATAATATACAGTGGGTGATCAGGCATGGGGCTTAGAAAAGGCCAGAAAGAACTTGTTGAGGATTATAGAGGCGGATATTGTGCAGTGCCGGCAATACCAGGCGGCGGGAAGACCTACTGCCTGTCTGTTTGGGCTGCTCGTATGATTGCAATGGGCATTCCAAAGCCCGGGAAAATATTGATTGTTACATACATGAACAGTGCGGTGAATAATTTCAAGCAAAGAATAAGTGCGGAGCTTCAAAGGCTTGGGATCCAAGGCAATAAGGGTTATTTTGTTTCTACAATTCATGGATTATGCCTTCAGATCATCAAGGAAAAACCTGACCACATCATCGCAAATGAAGAGTTTGGAATTGTTGATGAGGTAACAAAGGTTCAGATTATAAACAGTGCGGTTGATGAATGGAAAAGGGGTAATGAAAGAAGGCTTGCGTTTTTTATTGATGAACAGAATTTCAGTTCCAATAAATTAAATGATATATATAAGACATGGCATGATAAATTTTGCGGGTTGGTCTTAGGGGCAATAGGAGATTTCAAATGCCGCGGCATAGGCCCCCAGGAAGCACTTGAAAGGTGTAAAAGCCTTCCTAACAACTCTTTTTTGAGATGTGCATCTGAGGTTTACGGGCTATATGATAGAAAGCTTAAGATTTCAGGGTTTCTTGATTTTGACGATATGCTGTACAGCTCTAAAAAAATACTTATGGAAGACAGTAGTTTACTGGAAAAATATCAGAAAAAGTACACTTTTGTATGCGAGGATGAAGCCCAGGACTCCAACCTTATACAGAGTGAAATCCTTACAATGCTGGCAAATGGAAATCTTTTGAGGGTAGGGGACAGCAACCAGGCAATTTGCGGAAGTTTTTCAAACAGCGACTTTACGCTTTTTAAGAGCTTTTGCGAGGATCCTGCAACTACTGTTTACAATATTACCCAGTCCAGCAGAAATACAAAAGACATTATTAACCTGGCAAATCATTTTGTTAAGTATATTAGGGAGAGGCATCCGATTTTAGAGTGCAGAGACAGCCTTTTGCCCCAATATATAGAACCGGTTAGTGACGATGATGAGAGAAAAAATCCTGAGATACCTGAGTACGGAATAAAGGCTGGAATATTTCCCTCCTGGCAGGATGAAGCCAGGAGGATAGTCAAAAAGGCACAGGAATTCTTAAACTTATTCCCTGACAAAACAGCTGCAATTTTGGCACCAAGTGCATGGAAGATCAAGGAGATAGTCAAAATTCTGGGATCTTGGGATTTACCATATGAGCAGCTTGATAATTCATCTCCTGAAAAAAACAAAACAGTTAGAATGTTAGGCAGGGTCATAGATTATATTGCATATCCTGAGGATGGTGAGAAGCTTGCGGCCATGATGCTGGAATGCTTCCTTACCGAAAGGTATGATGCGGACCATAAAACTCAGGTTGAAACGGAAAATGATATTGAAAATGAGGGGCAAAAAAGGATCGGACAGAAGGATATGCTTACAAGCTTTTTAAAGAGGTGTCCTACTGAAAACCTTTTATATCCTCAAGGTGGAGAAATAAACATAAGGGATATACCCAGGGAGCTTTCTAAAAGCACGATTTGGTCTGATTTTTTAAGTTACTTGGATCTTGTAAGGGAGCTTTTGGAGTTTCCTGATACCATAGTGGAAAAGCTTATTCTCTACATATCTGAGAAGCTTAAGTTTGGCAGGGAAGAGAGAGCTATAGCTCAAAAGGTTGCCGGAGATGTAAGATACCTTATGAGCCGCAGTCCGGTATGGCGTATGGGAGATTTGGCATTGGAGCTATTGAGTCCAAAAAACATGTTTAATTATTTTGCAGGGGTCGTGTACGAGCTTAAGGGATATGAACCCAAGCCAGGAGTTATTACGGTAGCGACTTACCATAAATCAAAAGGGCTTGAGTGGGATGTGGTTTTCCTTACAGGGCTTAATTATGCTGATTTTCCGGTGACATTGAAAGACAAGTTTATTGGAGAGTATTGGTTTTTAAGGGAGGAGTATAAAAATCCCCAGGCGGTTATAAAAGCGGAGATGCAGAAAAAGATAGAGGGAAGCTTTATGGGTGATCCCCTTGTGAAAGCCAAGATTGAGACCATATCGGAAAAGGCAAGGCTTCTCTATGTAGGAATAACCAGAGCAAAGCAGTACCTTTTCCTGTCCGGCGAGCATTCAAACCAGGGGAAAAGGAATGAAGTACTTCCATGCCAATATCTTGTGGAAATAAAAAAGTTTATTGATGAAGAAGGGAGTAAATGACTTATATGGGATCAACAGCTGACAAAAATAAGAATATTATCCCTGAAGGATTCCTCTTCACGCAGCAATCCCTGACCACCTTCGCCAACTGCCCTTTGAAGTTCAGAAAAAGGTACATTGAAAACCTTAAATGGAACAGCTATCCCGATGGAGATGTAAAGAAAAGGCTGGATATGGGTAATGACTTTCACCTCATTGCCCATAGATACTTTTTAGGTATTATGGATGAGCACATAGAGGATGCAGAGCTTAAAAGGTGGGTTGAAAATTTGAAAAACAGTTTTCCCATTAATAAAGATTATGTTTACCTGCCGGAATATAAGATAAGAATGGCAGACAATATTATGAGACTTGAGGCAAACTATGACCTGTTATTGGTTAAAAACGGGAAAATTGAAATATGGGACTGGAAAACCCATTCACTAAGGCCTGACCCTGATAAGGTCCAAAGGAATACAAGTTTTTTAAAAAAGCTTCAGACAATAGTATATGTGTTTGTTTTAAAAGAGCAGTCTAAGCTTATAAGTGGGGAAGATGCTCAGAGTCATTTGATATCAATGAATTATTGGCAGCCTGATCCTCCCGGCACAATTGAAAAGATTGTCTACAGTGATGAAAGGCACAGACTTTTTAAGGAAGAAATCCAGAGCAGGGTAGTTAGAATTATGGATTTTGACTACGGGGAGTTTGATAAGGAAAATTATATAGAACACTGCAAAATATGTGAATTCAACTGGTTTTGCAATAATAAAAAAGTTGATTTTAAGGCCATGGAAGATGATGAAGATTTTCTTGACAGCTTAAGATGGGAGGATTAGCACTTATATGAATGTAAGAATATCTATAAAAAATAATGGTGTAAAAATTCCCCAGGAATTAAAAAATGCTGCCGACGGTGACGAACTTATAGGATTGTTATTCTACAATAGAGGATATAAAGACCCTATTACAGTAAAGCAGATGCTTCATGAGGAACTGTATGTTCCTACGGATATATGGGAATTCCCTCAAATGAGAGATGCGGTGCATATAATAAAACAAGCAATCGGTAACAAAGAAAAGATTGCTATATATGGTGATTATGACGTAGACGGTGTTACCAGCACTGCTTTATTGATGCAGTGTCTGGGATTTTTTACGCCCAGTGTTATGTACCACGTTCCGGATAGATTTACCGAAGGATATGGAATGAATGCAGGAGTTATTGAAGGGCTTAAGGAAAAAGGGGTTTCACTCATTATCACATGTGACTGCGGAGTGTCTAATGTGAATGAAGTAACACTGGCAAAAGACCTGGGCATGAATGTTGTGGTGACAGACCATCACAGCATACCCGAAGTGCTTCCTCCTGCGGATGCAATATTAAATCCCAAGCTTCTAAAGGAAGGCCATAAGGCTAGAAATCTATCAGGCTGTGCCATGGCGTATTTTTTATGCAGGGCACTTTTACAAAGCTATGGTATGGAAGAAAAAGCACAACTTTTTATGGACCTTGTTGCTCTGTCTCTTATTGCAGATGTGGTGAGCCTGAATGGTGAGAATAGATATCTATTGAAAAATGGGCTCCCTATGCTGTTTAATACAAGCCGAACCGGACTAAAGTCGCTTTTTAACATCATCCAGCAAAATAGTAGTATTCAGTCTGAGGAGGATGTGGCATTCCAGATTGCACCCCGTATTAATGCAGCAGGAAGAATGGATTCTGCAAGGCTTCCGGTTGATTTGCTGCTTATTAGAGAAGCAAAAGCAGCAGATGAATTGGCAAGGAGAATTAATTCTCTCAACGAGGAAAGAAAAAGGGTACAAGAGCAAATAATTAAAGAGGCTGTAGAGCTTGTTGAAAACTATAAAAAACTGAAGAGTATTATGGTTTTATACAATGAGTATTGGCATCATGGTATTATCGGCATCGCGGCAGGCAAAGTCTGTGAAACATACAGAAAGCCGACTATTATGCTATCTCTTAAGGAAGATGGGGAAACCATAGTAGGATCAGGGAGATCAACAGATGATGTAAATATATATGAGATTTTAAAGGAGACTTCAGGAAAGCTTCTAAAGTTCGGGGGTCACTCAAAGGCAGCAGGGCTTTCATTAAAGAAGGAAGACATTGAGGCATTTACCGATGAAATTGAAGCAGCTGCCGAAAGATTTAATTTTGCAGACAATAACATTGAGATTAAGGTAGACAGGGAGCTTTCCTTTGATGATATAGATGAGATCTTCTATGAGAGACTTAAAAAAGCGGGACCATACGGTGAAGGTTTTGAAGCACCATTATTCATAACACGCAACGTATCAATCCTAAATGACAGAGTTACAGCCAAAAATCATCATATAATGGTGGTGTCGGATATCGATGATATAAGGCTCACCGCTGTTAAATGGTTTGGAGGAAGCGACAGCTTTAAGGGTAAAGTGTGTGATATTGTCTATAAGGTGGGACTTAATTCTTACAAGAACAATACAAGCCTCCAGCTTACAATAGAACACATTGTTGAAACCGATGGAAGGATTAGAAAAGCATTTGAAGGTATGATTGAAGACGCCAGGGACCTTGAACCACGAGAAGCAGCAGAAATTTATGAGAATTCAATAGTATTTTATGAAGGTGCTGTTGATAAATGCCCCATAGAAGGAAGCAGAAACAGGATGCAGCTTAAAAAGGCGGATAATTTGGTGTTTTTATCAATTCCTGTTAACTCCAATGTGTTTAGGGAAGCCGTATACCTGGTAAACCCTAAAAGAGTGATACTCAATTTTTCTATTTTGTCCGACTATTCCTTGAAAGGTTTTGTTTTGGAGCTGTTTGGGATATTGAAACGATCAACAGCAGCAGGTGAAGGGCTGTTTGAACTATATGACCTGGCTTTGCTTCTTGGTGTTGAGGAGGAGATTGTAATAGCTGCCCTTAAGTACCTGAGAGCTGCAGGTAAAATTGATTTTATTCATGAGGTTGATGAAAGCACGGTGACCGTCTGGCGAAAGAACTTTGTACCAAGCCCTGATATCACCGTCTGCGAAAAAAGGCTCACAAATGCACTCTTAGAGAAAAATGCATACCAAAGCTTTATAAAAAATCTTGAGTGCAATATGTTTAAGGAATACTTAAAATAAAAATATTATTTTTGTATTCCAAAAAACCAATAAAAATGTATAATATACTTAAGAATAACAATAGAGATTTGTTTAATATATAATATGGGAGGATCCCAATGAAAAAAGCACTATTTATATACAATCCAATGTCAGGTGATAGGACCATTCCGACAAAACTTGATCTTATCCTTGAGCGATTCCAGGAAAAGAATATAATGTTAATGCCATACAGATTGCATAGTGTTAAGGATAAAAACCTGACCAACCTGTTTCAGGAAGGGGATTTTGACCAGCTAATCATATCAGGTGGGGACGGAACCTTAAACAGCATTGTTAATAAAATGTTTAAGAATAAATTAAATGTACCCGTGGGAATTATTCCGTCAGGCACTTGTAATGACTTTGCAAGATGTCTTAACATTCCCCACTATTTAAATGATTGTCTTGACGTGATTCTGTCAGATAACATTATAGAGGTTGATGTAGGGCTCATAAACAATTCAAAATACTTTCTAAGCACATGTGCGGGGGGGTTATTTGTCAACGTTTCATTCAGTACCCATAACGAGCTCAAAAAGAACTTTGGGCCCTTTGCTTATTATCTAAAAGCACTTAATGAAGTTACCAACATTAAATCCTTTACTCTTCGAATAGAAACAGAGGATGATATTATTGAAGAAGAGAGCCTACTATTTCTGATACTCAACGGTAAACATGCAGCAGGTTTTTCCAATATAATAAAGGAAGCTGATTATTCAGACGGTTTAATGGATATAGTCCTCATCAAAAGCTGTTCCCATATTGATTTGGCATCATTGTTCTTTAAGGTTTTAAGCAATGACTCATTAAATGACAAACATGTATTAAAGCTCACTGCCAAAAAGTGCACCGTAACAAGTAGCAGCGAGGTTGGCATAAGCGTTGATGGAGAAAAAGCTCAAGGACTTCCACTAAAGGTGGAGTTTATAAATAAAGGGCTTAGAGTTTTTGCGAAAGTATAATTTCATAGACATTAAAAACAACCGCTGTCAGATGGTTTAATCCGTCTGATAGCGGTGTTAATTTATAAAACAATTCTATCTATTAAGGATATTTTGTTGTCTCTTGCAAATTTTGAAAGTTCCTGTTTGTATTCTTCGAAGTACTTTTCATGGTTGTGCTTGATAAACTCAATTGGTGTGCTGGATGTGTTCGTAAAAATCTGAATCTTTTCAGTTCTAATTTTCCTGAAAAGTTTGTTTATCAGTATTTCGTCAAACTCAATCCTGTTAATATCATTGTAGTTAAGGTAGAGTGTCTTTTTTTCATCAAAGTTCGCTATTGACAAAGTTGTCCAGTCCTTGCTACAGGATAAACGACGCTTTTCCAATTTACCCTCACCTCCAATATTCAGTTATTAACATTATACTATAATTTGCCAATAAAATAAATATCAATTCAGAATATCATCTATTATTTTTAACTCTTCATTACTGAATTTTAGATTTTTTACAGCGAGGACAGTGTCTTCAATCTGACTCTGGGAGCTTGCTCCAACAATGGCTGAGGTTACAGTATCATTCCTCAGTACCCACGAAATTGCCATCTGCGACAGCTTTTGCCCCCTTTTTATAGCCAATTCATTTAAAAGGTTGAGTTTTCTAAGTTTGTCTTCACTGATATCTTCCGGCTTCAAGAAAATGCTTGAGCCTGCAGCCCTTGAATCTGAAGGTATTCCTTTTAAGTATCTATCTGTTAGTAGTCCCTGTGCAAGTGGTGAAAAAACAATACATCCTACTCCTTCATTTTCTAAAACCTCTAATAGCTCCGGCTCAATCCATCTGTTAAACATTGAATAAGAAGGCTGGTGTATCAGGCAGGGAGTTCCTAAAGATTTTAGAATCTCAAGAGCCTTTTTGGTTTGCTCGGGATTATAATTTGATATGCCTGCATAAAGAGCTTTACCGCTTCTAACAATATGATCAAGGGCACCCATGGTTTCCTCAAGCGGAGTTTCAGGGTCGGGTCTGTGTGAATAGAAAATATCCACGTACTGAAGCCCCATTCTTTTAAGGCTTTGGTCTATACTGGCTATAAGGTATTTCCTTGATCCCCATTCTCCATAAGGACCAGGCCACATATCATATCCGGCTTTGGTTGAAACAATCAGCTCATCTCTGTAACACTGCAAGTCGGATTTCATTATCCTTCCGAAATTTTCCTCGGCTGATCCCGGAGGCGGACCATAATTGTTTGCCAGATCGAAATGTGTTATGCCAAGGTCAAATGCCTTTCTTATGATACCTTTACTTGTCTCAAGACTGTTTATACCGCCGAAATTGTGCCAGAGACCTAGCGAAACTGCAGGCAGCTTCAGTCCACTCTTACCGCATCTGCGGTAAATCATTTTTTCATATCTTTTTGAATCTGCAGAATACTCCATAATCCGATATCCTTTCAAGTAAGTAATGACTGTATAAATCATTATCTGTTTAACCATATAATGAGATTATAAGGTTATCAATACAATTTTTCAAGACAGAGGAGATAAAATAATATTGACATGGAACGTCAATGCTATTAATATATTTATGATTTTTATGTATTGGTTAAATGTGTATCGGTACAGTTTGTGAAATGGGGGAGAACTGATGAAAGTAATAAGTACAAAAAAAATAGCATTGGGCGGACTCTTTATGGCCTTGATTTGTGTAACAACTATTGTTACGCAGATTAAGTTATACACCGGGTATTTTAATCTTGGAGATATCTTTGTAATGACAGCTGCTGTACTTCTAGGAAGGTATTATGGATTTGCAGTGGGTGGGATTGGAGCTGCAATTGCTGATTTATATCTAGGAAGTCCTATTTATGCACCAATAACACTAATTGTTAAAGGTATGGAGGCATTTGTGATTGCTAGCATAATAGGTAATAGCAAAAGGGCTGAAATTAACATTAAGACTGTTATAGCGTTTGGAACTGGTGCTTTTATTATGGTTGTTGGTTATTTTATAGCAGAAGGATATTTATTAAGGCTAATTGATAAAACGTTCGGTTTAACTGCTGCGTTTGCAAACCTTCCCTTTAATGCTATACAGGGAGTCGTATGCAGCATATGTGCATTTATACTAATAAAGGTCCTGGCAAGGATTAACTTGATTCCCCAAGATCCAAGACGTATATCGTAAAGGGTTTAGTCATGATGGAAAATTTAATCTGTTAACTAAAAAAAGACAATTCATGCAATTGTCTTTTTTTATTAATTATATTATTATAAGCTTATATAACTATACTCATAAACAGGTTGAGTTATTTGGAATAGATAAGCTGAATTTAATTAAGGGGGGAAAAGTGTATAAGTGTACAGGCATATTTATTCCATTTAGTCATGATCATTTTCATTCATGACTTAATAAATTAATAATAATAAGGGGTGTCAGACAATGAAAAAAATACTTGCGGCTGTACTGACTTCAGCAACTATAATCTCCAGTACAGTAGTACCATCCGTAAACGTATCAGCTGCTACCATTTCCAGCTCCGATTATGCTGTAGCATTTAAGGATTCCTTATGGTTTTATGATGCAAACAAATGCGGTCCTGATGTGGCTAAAGATAATGTTTTCAGTTGGAGAGCAGCATGTCATACCAATGACGGCAAATTTGTAGGAGCTGATTTGACAGGGGGATACCATGACTGTGGAGACCATATCAAATTCGGTATTACAAATGGTTATGCATCATCAATTTTGGGTTGGTCTTTATATGAGTTTAAGGATGCATATGATGGAGCAGGCCTTACCAATAAGGCTATATCGACTTTGAAATACTTTACCGATTACATAATGAAATCCAGGGTTAGTGCTACAAAGTACTACTATCATGTGGGAGCACCAACAGACCATGATTATTGGGGACCTCCGGAAAAACAGCCTGGGGATAGGGATAAGGTTTATTATGTAGATTCATCAAGCCCTGCTTCTGATGTGTGCGGCTTGTATTCAGGTGCATTAAGCCTCATGTACTTAAACTATAAAGACATAGATTCAACTTATGCAAACAAGTGTCTCGAAATGTCCAAAGAGTTATATGCTCTAGGCAAAAACCGAGGAACATGTAAAGCAGACGGCTTCTATACATCTTCATCAGGTGACGATGATATGGCTTGGGCTGCAATATGGCTGTATGTCATAGAAAAGAAAGACTCTTACCTTTCAGATATAAACAGCCTTTTAAGTTCACCTGGTACCAACTGGGCGATATGCTGGAACGATATGAAGCTTGCAGCTGCTTATGTTATAGGTAGTGCTACAGGCCAGACAAAGTATAAAGATGCCGTTACCTCAAACCTCAACTACTGGCAGACAAGTGTTCCTAAAACTCCTGGAGGAGTAAGATTCCTGACTGAGTGGGGAATGCTGCGTTACAGTGCATCTGCATCAATGCTGGCATTATTGCAATATAAGCTGACAAAGGATGAAAATCTTAAAACCTTTGCAAAAGGACAGATAGATTATATATTAGGAAACAATCCGGCTAACATGTCGTATATGGTAGGATTTGGAAGTAAGTGGCCTCAGCACCCTCACCATAGAGCTGCTCAAGGGTCAATGGGATGGGGAGATTGGAAGTCAACTGCAAAGAATACATTGACAGGAGCATTGGTTGGCGGTCCTAACATGTCGGACCAATATACTGATGAAGTAGATAAGTTCCAGGCTACTGAGGTTGGTATAGACTACAATGCAGGCTTGGTTGCTGCATTAGCGGGTTTAACCAAATATTACGGAAATATTCCTTCTACTCAGCCTACAAGCACTAAAGCACCAACTCCTACTCCAACTAACACACCAACTTTTACTCCAACTAACGGTTTTAACTATATACCGGAAGATGTCAATAAGGACAGGGTAGTAAATATGGCGGATGTTATATCCATTGCTTCAGGTTTCGGTACTACAACAGTTGATTCAAAATATAAGCAAGAACTTGATGTTAATAGAGATGGGGCAATTAACATGAGTGATGTTATGAAGATTGCAGTTAAATTCGGCTATACATACTAAATCAAAATAATTAATATTAACAAAAACACTTTAGGCCTTCAAAATCAGGGCCTAAAGTGTTTTATTCATGTTTAGGAGATTGTTGACAAAATCAGTTCGCGATTTTGTTCAATCAGGATCTTACTTTATATTTTTTTAGGTGCGTATCCAGTTGTTGAACTAGCTTCTCCATAGTACATGATGCATCTTTCATCTCTTCGATAGCCTTCAACTGATGTTCCGTAGTGGCTGCAACCTCCTGGCTTGATGCTGCTGTTTCTTCAGAGACTGAAGATATATTTTCGATTGCATTTATAACTTCATCCTTATCTGTTTGCATTTTCGTTACTGAATTATTTACCTCGTTAATTTTTTGCACTATACCGGTAATAGCCTCTGCAATGTTTGTAAATGCATTATCAGTCTTGTTAACAGCATTATTCTGTTCCTGGGATATTTTTTTCATTGCGTCCATAGATTTAAGGGCTAGCTGGGATTCTTCCTTGATGTTCTGCATGAGGCCGATAATTTCTTCAGTAGATTTTCTGCTTTGATCTGCAAGCTTTCTAACCTCTTCAGCTACAACTGCAAAACCCATACCTGCATCTCCAGCCCTTGCTGCCTCTATTGCTGCATTGAGAGCTAAGAGGTTTGTCTGCTCTGCAATATTTTCAATCGATTCAACAAATAGGCCTATATCCTGAGTTGTAGTTGTTAACTTCTCTATAACAGAGAATATCTTTTGGGAAGACTCAAAATTCTGTGATGATTTGTCACGAAGAGTGCTTACGGCATCCAAACCAATTGAATTCAATTCGTTTATTTTGTTGGTTTCATTTATAATTCCGGTATAGCTTTCATAAACAAAGCTTATTTGTTCCGATAGCTTTTCTACCATTGAAACACCTTGTTGTGCGTCTGCAGCTTGATCTGATGCACCTTTGGCAATTTCATCCACGGTTTTTGCTATCTCTTCCATTGCAGCTGCTGCTTCCTGTGCAGTTTTGCTAACTCTTCCGGATGCATCTATAATGGAGGTGGACAATGAGAAAAAGCTTTCAATCAGCAAACGGATATCAGAAAAAACAGAGTTTACTGATGTAGCAACACCCTTCAAATTCTCAAAGCTATGTGACTCAATTATGTGGGAAATATCACCTTTTTTTATTATTTCCAGCTCATGAGAAAATGTTTGGATCATTTTCTTAAGATTTATTCGAATGGCAAGCTCTGCAATAATTGATGAGCTGATGGAGGCTAAAATAAATATTGCTAGTGTAACAACGGTATTGTTCTTAAAGACAAAATTACTTATAAGGAATGCACCTACGCCTACAAAAAGGGAAAATAAGTACCCTAAGTGCAATAGTTTAAAAAATTTGGTTCTTGACATAATAATACCTCCGCACATATTAATTTAAAAAAGAAACTTAAATACTAAATACAAACTTAAATACTAAGTACAATCTTAAATGCTAAATACAACCTATTAGCTAAGATAGAAAAAACAAAATCCCTTGAGGTTTTGAAACTTTGATCGTTGTCGCGAGAAAGTGTGGTGTAGAATACACCATAATTTTCTAGACATTAAGAAGTTGCCAGTGAACAGCTTGATGTGAGTTGTGAGTATTGGGGTTTTATGGTTAGATTAACAACTATTATATAAAACTTAGTGACGGATTAAATATGGTAATCCTAATATATATTTAATTCGATAAAAAAACAAAAAATCCTCCTTCCCATAAAAATACTCAAGTGTACTTATAGAAAATTATATAAAATTATTGTATTGACATGAGTTGTATAATTGTATACAATTATACAAAGGATAAAAAGGGGGTTTTTATATGATTGAATTCAATAAAAAAACTAATACATTAGAACAAACTCAATACAAGTATAGCCTTCAAGATATTTCAGAACCAAATCTTTACAGGGAAATATTCAGTTATGATGAGATACCCAAATGTGCTTTCAATCATAGAAGGGTTCCGATGTTTCCTGCAGATGAGATATGGATAACTGATACAACCTTCAGAGACGGACAGCAATCAAGAGCCCCTTATACTGTAGATCAGATTGTTACCCTTTTTGATATGCTGCATAAATTAGGTGGACCAAATGGTATAATAAGGCAAAGTGAGTTTTTCCTGTATAGCGACAGAGACAAGCAAGCAGTATATAAATGTATGGAAAGAGGATACAAGTATCCTGAAGTAACCAGTTGGATAAGGGCAACAAAGAGCGATTTTATGCTTGCTAAAGATATGGGAATGAAAGAAAGCGGTATATTGGTAAGTTGCTCTGACTATCACATATTTAAAAAGCTTAATATGACTAGAAAGCAGGCACTTGAACACTATATGAGCATAATAAAAAGTGCTATAGATGTAGGAATAAAGCCTCGCTGCCATTTTGAAGATATTACCCGTGCTGATTTTTACGGCTTTGTAGTTCCCTTTGCATTGGAACTTAAAAAACTGATGGATGAAAGCGGCATTCCTATTAAAATACGTGCATGTGATACATTAGGATATGGTGTTTCATACTCAGGAGCTGCACTTCCTAGAAGTGTACCAGGCATTATATATGGCTTAAGGCATCACGCAGGTTTTCCAAGTGAGCTCATAGAATGGCATGGACACAATGATTTCTACAAAGCTGTTTCCAATTCTGCCATTGCATGGATGTACGGAGCTTCAAGCGTTAACTGTTCACTTCTGGGAATAGGGGAAAGAACAGGAAATACACCTTTAGAAGCAATGGTTATTGAATATGCACAGCTTAGGGGAACTACTGACGGGATGGACACAACCGTGATTACTGAGATAGCAGAATACTACGAAAAGGAAATCGGCTATTCAATTCCATCGCGTACTCCTTTTGTAGGAAAACATTTTAATGTTACTCAGGCAGGAATTCATGCTGATGGTCTTTTGAAGGATGAAGAGATTTATAACATATTTGATACAAACAAATTCTTAAAAAGACCTGTTGGAGTTGCAATAAATTCCCATTCGGGTCTGGCCGGAATAGCACATTGGGTTAATAGTTATTTCGGGCTTGATGGTGTCAAAAAGATAGATAAAAAGGATGATAGAGTAGCAAAACTGAAAAATTGGATTGATGACCAATACAAAGATGGACGTGTGACTGCAATAGGTGATGATGAGCTTTTAGAAGCAATCGGTGAGCTTACACCCGAAATATTGGATCTTGCACTCTAAAGAAAAGAATTGCATCTTACAAAACAAGGGAGTTAACTATATTAAAAGTGAAATAACACTTCCACTTTTAATGTATTTTGGTTAATGGCTCTTCAAAGAGGGAGGGCACAAATGTCAAAAATAGAGCACAATGAAAGCGATAGTGCTTTACATTCATTAAGAGGTAAGGTTTTCATACAGATTCAAAATGATATTTTAAACGGTAAATATCAACCTGGGGACAGCCTGATTGAGACAAGACTATCGGAGGATCTGGGAGTCAGCAGGACTCCTATAAGAGAAGCACTTAGGCAGCTTGAGCTTGAAGGGCTTGTTCAGTCCATACCGAATAAGGGTGCAGTTGTGACTGGAGTTTCAACAAAGGACATTAAGGACATATACACCATAAGGATGATGATTGAAGGGCTAGCTGCAAGATGGGCGGCTGAAAATATAACTCATGATGAGCTTAACGAGTTAAAAGAATGTCTTGAGTTGGAGGAGTTTTATACCATAAAAAACGATACGGAACATGTACTCAAACTGGATTCCAAGTTTCATGAGATTATATTCAAGGCCAGTAAGAGTAAGCCCTTGTTGTTTATGCTAGGTACATTTCATCTTTACATACGCAGGGCAAGAAATATATCCATAAGTTCGCCGGGAAGAGCAGAAAAGGCTCTTTTAGAGCACAAGGCCATATTCAAGGCCATCAGTGAAGGAAATTCAGAAATGGCGGAGAATCTTACAACTGAGCATGTAAGGAATGCAAGCACCAACTTGATTAAACAAACTAGCGAGACACAGGAAATTTAATTTCAAATAACAGGCAATATAAGAGGGGCGTTACAAAACTAATGTTAGTTTTGTAACGCCCTATTTTTATAGAAAAACAGCAAAATATTATTTCAGTTCCATTGAGTAAGAGGCGATAGGTTTGAAATTACCTTCATCGTCTTTTAAATTCACCATAAAGTAATAAGTTCCGGCTTCCTTTATGTTTGCCTTATCCCAAGCAAGTGCAAACATTGCAGGGGTGTATGGGCCTGTTGAGTTTATAGTTTGCTCTGTTTTTGTGTCTACAGGTTTGTTAAAGTCAATATTGTTGTTTTTATCAGTTTTGAAAATTCCGCAGTACAATGTATGATTACCGGCCGAAAGACCGCTTATGCTAATGTAGGACAAATACCTGTCATATTCCGTCCAAAATGGTATTATCTCAGATGGTTCTCCGGATATGGAGGAACCGTCTTTTGATTCGGCAAAAATTATGTTTACATGGGGCTTTAAAATACTGGCGGTTTTGGTGTTGCCATCCCAGGTAACTATACCGTTTACCGCTTCAGCAACTTTTCTTATAGGTAGGAGGGTTCTTCCGTTCATTACTATAGCTGGAACATCCAAGCTAAGCTCGGTGTTGTTGACATTTACTTTGACTATATCATAACCGTTATATTTATTATTGCTTTCAGCGGATACCACAACAGTTACTAAAAGGGATAAAACCACAATAAAAGGTATGATTCTTTTCATAAAAATACTCCTTCCTGAAAAGTTTATATTAAATTTCTACAAATGCAATTAAAAACCCTTCTTTTTATGTTTAATAAATTATGGCAGCATAACCCCTATGATCTATTAAAATATTATTGGAGTGTAAAAGCTGATGTTTTATGTGTTATAATATATTAAAAATTTGTATAAGGCAATTTATAAATACCTTAGAAATTACGGTAGAATATTACAGGAGTTTTTTATGAAATTACCATTAGAATTTTTGGAAAAGATGAGAAACCTTTTAGGTGAAGAGGAATACAAGCAGTTTATGGATTCCTTTAACAAGCCAAGGTTTTATGGATTAAGAATAAACACCCTTAAAATAAAAGTTGAGGACTTTATAAAGATTTCTCCGTTTAAGCTTGTACCTATACCTTGGACAAGGGATGGTTTTTATTACAGCGGAGATAATTCTCCAGGGAAGCACCCTTATTATCATGCCGGACTTTATTACATTCAGGAACCAAGTGCCATGTATCCAGGATTTGTCGCCAATGCAAAGCCGGGTGAACGTATACTTGACTTATGTGCAGCTCCTGGAGGAAAATCTGTACAGCTGGCGGCAGGGCTTGAGGGAAAAGGAATTTTGGTTTCCAATGATATAAATGCGGACAGGGTAAAAGCTTTGGTTAAGAATATTGAACTGTGCGGTATCAGGAATGCCATAGTCACAAATGAAACCCCCGATAATCTGGCTTCACGGTTTGGTGCCTTTTTTGACAAGGTTTTGGTGGATGCTCCCTGTTCCGGAGAAGGCATGTTTAGAAAGGATGAAGAAGCACAGAGAAGCTGGAGCAATTTTAAATCTGACAAATGTGTTTTGATGCAAAGAGATATTTTAGAAAGTGCGGATAAACTTCTAAAGCCCGGTGGGTATATGATTTATTCCACATGCACATTTTCTCCTGAAGAAGATGAAATGATGATTTCCCAGTTTTTACAAAAGCACCGAGACTACACAATATGTGGAATTCCTAAGTGTGGGGGCATAGATGACGGTAGACCCAATTGGTCTGATGAGAATGGGGAACTTATAAAAACTTCAAGGCTATGGCCCCATAAGCTTGATGGAGAAGGACATTTTACCGCAATGCTGAAAAAGGGTGAAAAAGATACCCTTGCTCATGAAAAACTTGGGTTTACAGGCAAAAATACTTCATCTAAGGTGGATATAAACTTACTAAACGAATTTTTCAAATTTACAAAGGAGAACTTTAACTGTGAAATAGATGGAAGGTTTGAACTTATGGGAAACCACTTGTACTGTCTCCCCCATGAAACCCCGTCTCTTGATGGGCTTAAAATTGCCAAATTCGGTTGGTATTTAGGGGAGTTTGGTAAAGGTAAGTTTAATCCTTCTCATTCTATGGTTATTTCTCTGAAAAAAGAAGATATTAATAATGTGATGGACTTAAGTTCAAATTCCAATGAGGTGTTAAGTTATTTAAAGGGTGAAACCCTTATTATAGAGGGGCAGGATAACGGTTTAACCTGTGTATGTGTTGACGGCTACACTCTAGGATGGGCAAAATCCAACGGGGGGATTGTAAAAAACCTGTATCCCAAGGGCTGGCGAAGAATGTGCTAGGACATGTTAAAAAATGCTAAATAAACTAAAGAATTAGACAGAAAGCAGGATAAAAATGAGAAATACTCAGCGATTGGATAAGGTCGTTTCAAATTTCGGATATGGGACGAGAAAAGAAATAAAGGCAATGGTTAAAAATGGCTCTATAAAAGTTGATGGACAGGTTGTAAAGGATAGTGGAATTCATATAGATCCCAATTCAAGTACAATTGAGATAAATGGGGAGGTTTTAAATTATAAAGAGTTTATATACCTAATGTTAAACAAGCCTCAGGGTGTGATAAGTGCTACCTTTGATCAAAGGCACAAAACAGTTGTTGAGCTTATGCCAGAAGAGGTTTTTCACTATAAGCTGTTTCCTGTCGGAAGGCTTGATATTGATACGGAAGGGCTATTAATCATGACTAATGATGGTGACTTGGCTCATGAAGTTCTATCGCCTAAAAAGCATGTTCGAAAGAAGTACTATGCCCTTATAAACGGGGAGGTTATAGAGTCGGACAAGAAAGCATTTGCTGAAGGTATAACAATAGATGACGGGTATAAGACCATGCCTGCCCTTTTAGACATAATAAGATCAGGTATCACTTCGGAAATTGAGCTGACCATAGTTGAAGGAAAATTTCACCAGGTTAAGAGAATGTTTGAAGCTATTGGCAAGGAAGTAAGGTTTTTAAAGAGGATTGAAATGGGAGGAGTACTCCTTGATGAAAGCTTAAAGCCTGGTGAGTGCAGAGAGCTGACAAAGGAAGAATTGGAAACATTAAGGAATTCTGCAGGGAAAGGACTTTTTATATAGAAGACAGGGAGAAGCAAAAGTATGAATAAGCAAAATATAAGTAAGATGTCGCTTTTTCTAATGGGTTTAGAACAAAGGATTAAGGACAGGATTGATTTTTTTAAGGGAATATCTGCTGTTTATAAGTCGGGGACAAGGGAATATAAAGCCAATATTTCAATAGAAGACGGTAAACTTAAGATTAATTTTAATGGAAAAACTGAAACTGCCGAGATAGAATGGCTTTCTGCAAGGCTATCCAAGTTTGGGGAAAACTATGATTCGGCACTGGTTACATATGAAGAAAGAGGCACTACTATTTATATTGAGGCAGACAACAAAAATGTAAAAATGAGCGTCAAGGAAACAGGAACTAAAGAAAATGCTCCTGATATCAAAAACGGGTATCATAGTGAAACCTCCCAAATTGCCAATCGTGACTATCTTATAAAAATCGGTCAGGCTGATGACGTTCTTAAAGAGATTGGAATTCTTAGTGAAAATGGCAAAATCAAAAATGATATGATCCGTAAATACAACCAGATCGATCATTTCGTTGAAATACTTAACGGGCTGTTAAAAAGGCTGGCAGATAAAAATGATTGTATTACAGTTCTTGACTCTGGCTGCGGAAAGTCGTATCTTTTGTTTGTATTAAACTACTATATAACTGAAGTTCTTAAGAAAAAGTCATATTTCATTGGTGTTGACTATTCTGAAACTGTCATTCAGGCATCAAGAAAAATGGCTTCAAGGCTTGGGTATAACAATATGGAGTTTAAAATAATGGATATCAGGAATTATAGACCGGACAGAAAGATACATCTTGCCATAAGCCTCCATGCATGCGATACTGCAACCGATTATGCACTGGGCGTTGCATTAAACAACAATGTTGAGGCTGTGGTAATGGTGCCGTGCTGCCAGAAGGAAATTCTGAATCAATACTCATATGATCCATTCTCTCAGATATTAAAACATGGCATACTTAAGGCGAGAATGGCAGATGTGTTAACCGACGGTATCAGGGCTATGTTGTTGGAAGGTATGGGATATAAAGTGTCCCTTCTCGAATATATTTCACCTCTTGAAACGCCTAAAAATCTTATGCTTATTGCAGAGAAAGTTCACAGTGAAAACAAAAAAGCCATGGATGAGTATAATAAGTTAAAAGATTTACTAAATATAACACCGACTCTTGAAAGGGTCATTTGTAGAGGCATTGAGACTTAATAGACAGCTGATATGCACATATCTATTTATTCCATATGCAAAAATGTTTTGTTTTTTATAAGATTTATGGTATAATAATAGAGGTCAGTGCACATAATTTGTAAGTGTATTTTGAAAACTTTATAATGTTAACACTAAAGCTTGGTTTTACCAGTGTTTAACAAGGCAGTAAGGAATGGATGAAATGCTTTGCAATTAACTATATTAAAAGTGCTAATAATCTTGCATTTGCCGGAGCAAATAACGAACGGTTTAGCGGGATTTGCGACAGACAAATGTAATAGATTTATCACTTTTAATATACAATACTAATGTTGAGGTGATCTTAATGAGTTTGAGTTCTCAACCATATGCAGAAAACGGTGTTTTTATTTCCGACTATTCCTTGGGTGTTGGAGATGAGGTAACAATAACTTACGAAGGAATATTGGCAAAAAGCGGTGCGGATCAGATTTTCCTGCATATTGGGTATGGTAAAGAGTGGTTGGATAAAGCCTTTATACCAATGGAAAATGAAAACGGTGTTTTTAAAGGGTCGTTCAAAATTACACTACAAGATGAGCTGAATATTTCGTTTAAAGACAGTGCAGATAACTGGGATAATAACTCATTTATGAATTACTCAGTTAAATTTACTGGAAAGGCAAAAGCTGTAAAGAAGTCAACTGCCAAAACAGCTGACCAAAAAGAAGATGGAGCTGAATCAAAAGAAGTAAAAAAGACAGCTAAAGCTTCCACCGAAAAGAAAAGTTCCACCAAATCCAAGAGTAAGTCTTCTGAAGATATAAAGGATAAGGAACCTAAAGCATCTACAACAAAGAAAGCTTCAAAATCGGCATCTGCAGCAAAAACATCTACAAAAACCTCAAAAGCATCAAAAGATAAGTAAAACCGGATTATGCAATTTGAAATAGCTATTTTAAAGAATAAATGATAAACACTTTATACTAAAGAACAGTTATCGAATGACTATATTTTGGACATTGGAGCAGCTGGAAATTTAGTATAAAGTGTTTTGCTTATGTCTAGGAAATTATGGTGTATTCACACCATAATTTCTCACGACAACAATCAAAGTTGCAAAATCGCAAGCGATTTTGTTTTTATAATTAAAAATCTAATATACCTCTTTATTAATGTCAATTTTTCCTTTTTTGAATATCATGATATGGGAATAATTAATTAGGAAGTGGAAAATTTGACGATATATGTTGTCCAACCCGGAGATTCCTTATGGTCCATATCGAGAAGATTTGGGGTCAGTATGGATACAATCAGTTCCGTTAATAAATTATATGAAATTCCTGCTCTTGTTATTGGTCAGGCTTTGGTTATTCCAACCACAGAAACGTCATATACAGTAAGGCCAGGTGACAGCCTCTGGTCCATTTCGAACAGATTTGGAATAAGATATGAAACATTGGCACAATACAACGGAATATCATATCCCTATATCCTTCAAGTTGGAATGACTTTAAGAATTCCGGAGCAAAGAAAAAATTATGGGTACTTGGAAGTTAATGCTTATATAGAGCCTTCTACTGCCCAGAATGAAACACAAATAGTAAATGAGGTAGGTAAATATTTAACTTATATTACTCCTTTTAGTTATATGGTAAATAATGACGGTACACTTAAAGATATTGATGATTCTGCCATAAGGAGCACAGCAGCTAATTATAATGTTGCATCCCTTATGGCTATAACCAATTTCAGTGATGGTAATTTCAGCAGTGAAATTGCTCATTCCATATTGTCAGATAATGCTGTTTCCCAAAAGTTGTTGGATAATGTAATAGATATTATGAAGAGGAAACGTTTCTATGGGTTAAATGTTGATTTCGAGAGAATTTTTCCTGAAGACAGGGAATTATACAACAGTTTTTTAAGAAAAGCAGCAGATATTATGCACAGAAATAATTTTGTTCTGTCAACTGCTCTAGCTCCAAAGACTTCAGCAGAACAGGCCGGGGAATGGTATGAAGCTCATGATTATCCTGCTCATGGAGAAATTGCAGATTTTGTAATACTTATGACCTATGAATGGGGATGGTCAGGAGGACCTCCTCTACCTGTAGCACCAATAAATTCAGTAAGAAAGGTTTTGGATTATGCGGTTTCTGTAATACCTCCAAAGAAAATAATGATGGGAATGCCGTTGTATGGTTATGACTGGAAGCTTCCATATGTGGCAGGAGGGCCATTTGCACCCCGTATAAGTCCGCAGGACGCACTAAGCATTGCTGCTGAGTATGGCTCCATAGTAAAATATGATACAGAGGCACAATCGCCATACTTTAATTATTATGACAGGGACAGAAAACAGCACATCGTATGGTTCGAGGATGCTAGAAGTGTCAGGGCCAAATTCTTAACTGTAGTTGAGTATGGTCTTAGAGGGGTAAGTTATTGGGTATTAGGCGAATCCTTCCCTCAGAACTGGCAGGTACTAGACAGTATGTTCAATATAGTTAAGGTGCTGAGATAATACATTGACAAATGCTAGTGAAGCATAAAATATAATTTGAAAAATGTTTTGATATAAAGAGATGTTTTAGACTATATGTTTTGCAATATCTATTGCAAAACATATAGCTATTACTGTTAATGAAATACAACTTATGAAGGGTAAAGGAATGTAGAATGGGGATACAACTTTTAATAAACATTGTCTTGTCTATAGCAATGCTTATAGCAGGCCACAGAATTTCGCAAAAAACAAAGGATAAAAGAATAAAAGTTCTATTGGGCGTTATATTTTTCCTTTTGAGTTTGCCTTCCTTGATTGTTCTTATTATACCGGTTTTTATAACGCCGGCTTGGATTATTGAATTTAAAGCTGTTAGGTGGATAGAATTAGTAACGGTTTTTGTAGGGCTGTTTACAGGCTTTATCATTAATGTAGTAAGGCTGAAAAGCAGCGGAATCTTGGACAAGTATAAAAAGTATTTCTACATGATATCCTTACTGATATTAATCCCACAATACATTAACTATTTCCCTATAATGATAAATTATGAAGACTTCAAAGATGAGTGGAAAAATGGTGTTTGCATGCAATCGAAAGGTTTTACTTGTGCACCGTCATGTATGGCAACGGTATATAATTATTTTGGTCAAAAGCGGACGGAAGCTGAGATGACAAAAGCTTTATATACAAGTCGTTCTGGTACCGGTCTTTCTCAGGTTCTCAGGTATGCCAGAGAACAGGGAATGAAGGTGACATGTAAAGTATCCAAAGAACTGAAGGATGTCAGTGCTCCAGCCATACTTGAAGTTGAGGTCATAGGAATTGGGCATGTTGTTGTTTATCTTGGAATGAATGGTGATAAATATATTATTGGAGATCCTCTTGAGGGTAGAATTGAGATATCAAAAAATCAGTTATTGGACAAATACAAATTTAAGGGATTATTGCTGGAGTTTGCTCAAATTTAAGGATTGTAGGCTTTGTAATTTGTTAGTGTTACATAAAAATCAAATAGTAAATATAACTAAATTGTATGATTGAAAAAACTATTATTTAGTGGTATAATAAATATATAGTGGTAATCATTTTCTCGATTTAATTATCATTTCAATAAACTGATTAATTACATATCCAAGAGAGCATTTAGATCAAATAATCTATTTGATACAATTTAATATTTCTAATTTATGATTTAAGGATGTTTTGTACTTAAGTTGTTGTTGTTTTGTTTTTTAGCAGTAATCAATGGATTGGTTTTGTTGTGAGCTTGTCCTAGCTTCCGTAGAATTTCGGTAGCTTAGTTTTACGTGGTTTTTCTCATCCTACAGATTGTTTGCTATAATCTTCCACCTTTGAAATATTATTAATAAGGATTGGAAGTAGTTTATATCCTTTAATACGAT